>NZ_JACJUZ010000119.1:0-9165 GCF_014299995.1 Sphaerospermopsis sp. LEGE 00249
CCCTTCCCCCTGCACCCTGCACCCTGCTTCCCCTCATTGATTTTTTCCATGATCCATACTCAGACACCTCACAAGCACCGCTGTTTTTTGTATAACAAAGAACTAATGCCTTATGTAGATGCTCTTCAATGGCAGCGATCGCTACTCAAAGAACGCATCAATAACCCCGATCTCGAAGATGTACTCATCTTGCTGGAACATCCGCCAGTTTACACTTTAGGACAAGGTGCAAACCCGGAATTTCTTAAATTTGACATTGACAAAAGTGAATATAATGTGCATCGAGTTGAAAGAGGTGGCGAAGTTACTTATCATTGTCCTGGACAACTGGTAGGGTATCCAATCTTAAATCTGCAACGTTATCGTCAAGATTTGCATTGGTATTTGCGTCAACTTGAGGAAGTATTAATTCGTGTTTTAGCAAATTATGGTTTACAGGGAGAACGCATTCCCGGTTTTACAGGTGTGTGGTTAGAAGGAAGAAAAGTTGCAGCTATCGGCATTAAAGTGAGTCGTTGGGTGACAATGCATGGTTTTGCTTTAAATGTTTGTCCTGATATGACAGGATTTAATCGCATTGTACCCTGTGGTATTACTGATAAGCCTGTTGGCAGTCTAGCAGAATGGATTCCCGGTATCATAGGTTTAGAAGTGCGTTCTTGTATAGCTCAGTCATTTTCCCAGGTTTTTGGTGTGGAATTAATAGATTCCCATTATGAATAATACACTAGTAGTCAGTATTCATGCTATACCAATAGCTATATAAATAACATTATAACCATACATGGATTAATTGCTGTATAATAAAATACTGATTATTTAGAGTATATGTGATCTCAGTAAAGCGATGGGGAAATTCCATAAATTTTCTGAGAAGATTATGATCTAAGTTACTTTTAAATCAAGGGAGAAATGGTAAAATTTTTATTTGGGTGTTGGTTGCGTTGGTGTTTAGTGATAGGTTTAAGTTGCTGGCTATTAGCTAGTTGTAGTGTGAATCCTAGTGTGGCAAAAACTCTGCGAGTAGCGACTGAACCAGCATTTCCACCGTTTGAGTTTCAACAGAATGGGGGAGAGTTACAGGGTTTTTCTATTGATTTAATGAAAGCGATCGCAACTGCGGCTAATTTCCAGGTAGATTTTCAAAGTTTACCTTTTGATGGCATCATTCCCGCATTGCAAGCTAAAACCGTAGATGTGGCAATTAGTTCAATTACCATCACTCAAGAAAGGTCAAAAACTGTAGATTTTTCTCGTCCTTATTTTAAAGCTGGGTTAGCGATAGCTATTCGCACAGATAACCAAGAAATTAATAGTTTTGAAGCTTATTAAAAGATACCAGTTTAGTTGCGGTAATTGGTTTTGAGGAATTGTTTAGAAAAGGACAGTTAATAGTTGCAGAAAATTATCGCGCCTTTGAAATTTACGCAGCAGTAGCTGTGATTTATTTATGTTTAACCTTGGTTTCTTCTCAAGCTTTTAGTCAGTTAGAAGCGTGGATGAATCCAGGAAAAAAGCCAAATGCAAAGATTTAATAATTTATGAATTATTCAGGAGTCAGGGTAATACAGCCGTTTCCTAAGTTATGAGGTACAAGGCTAACAGGCAGGATGCCTGTTCCACAAGGGTTTTATGATTTCCGTTTGTACCTCACTAAGATGAAATATGCTGTAAGTAGAACGACGGGAAAAAACCAAAGTATCTAAAGAAAAGTAAATTAATCTAAAAACCTCTTCTCTCTTGCATGAGTGCCTCTTGCCTTGTCATAACGACAATTTTTAACGCCTACCTACTTAGTTGTCAGTTGTTACGATTTTTGAAACAAGAAGATGATTTTCTCTAACTCTAGTCTAAATTAATGAAAAGTTAGGGGTAAACCCGTACACAGGGATAATGTTCACAGATATTCGAGACTATCAAATTCTCTTTCTCAGTGTATTCCTGATTTTAGGAATTGCTGCTAGGGACTGGACATTGCGGCCTGAGTTGATTTTAATTGCGATCGCCACTTGTCTAGTCACACAATGGATATTGTCATTATTCATTAGTCATTGGTCATTATTAACTACCACAGCAAATGACAATAAGTTAACATTTAATTTCCGTAGTTCTTTAATTACTGCTTTAGGACTTAGTTTACTACTACGGGCTGACCATTGGACAACTATGGTTTTAGCCGCAGCAACGGCAATAAGTAGCAAATTTATCTTGAAAACAGGTGACAAGCATTTTTTCAACCCTGCCAACTTTGGCATTATTTCCGCCTTATCCCTTACCTCTGATGCTTGGGTTTCCCCTGGACAATGGGGGGACGAATGGTGGTATGGACTGTTATTTTTTGGTACAGGAGGAATGATTTTACAAAAAGTTGGTCGTTGGGACACTACCGCAGCTTTTTTAAGTGCATATTCCCTACTAGAAGCTGTGCGTAATATTTGGCTAGGTTGGACTTGGGATGTTTACTTACATCGGTTAATGAGTGGTTCGTTAATACTGTTTGCATTATTTATGGTGACAGATCCCCGATCTATTCCTAACGCTCCCATCGGTCGTATAATTTGGGCAGTTTGTATTGCCATTTTTACCTTTATTTTGCGGAATTATTTCTTTCTTTCTACCGCAGTTTTTTGGGCTTTATTTGTCCTTGCGCCGTTAACTGTTCTCTTTGATAATCTTTGGTTTTCTCCTAGATTTTCTTGGTTGCAAGAAGATTAGCAGTTTAATAAGATTGGCAGGAAAATATTTTTACCAATTCCCAATCACCAATTACCAATCACCAATCACCAAAAAAATGAAAAAATTTCGTTTATTCATTCCCTTAATAATAGCACTTTTCGCTGTTTTATCTTTTGCCCCTACAGCTTTAGCATTTTGTGGTTTTTATGTTGCCAAAGCTGATACTAAATTGTACAACCAAGCTTCTCAAGTAGTCATTGCGCGAGATAGTAATAAAACAGTATTAACAATGGCTAATGATTTTCAAGGTGACATTAAAGATTTTGCAGTTGTCGTACCTGTACCCACAGTCATCAAAGAGGAACAAGTGCGGGTTGCTCAACCTAATATTATTGAAAGATTAGATGCTTTTAGCGCCCCTAGATTGGTAGAATATTTTGATGAAGATCCTTGTTCTCCACAAATAAGACCACAGTCAATGTTAGCACCAACTGCTGCTGCAAGAGGTGGAAGTTCTGAAGAAAAAGCAATGGCAGATAACAGTTTGGGTGTGACGGTTGAGGCACGGTTTAATGTGGGTGAATATGATATTTTAATCCTCAGCGCTAAAGAGTCTAATGGTTTGGAAACTTGGTTAAATAGCAATGGTTATAAAATTCCCAGAGGTGCAAATCAATTATTAAAACCTTACATTCGTTCCTCTATGAAGTTCTTTGTTGCTAAAGTCAACTTAGATAAATTTGAGGAATCTGGTTATCAATTTCTCAGACCTTTACAAATTGCTTATGAATCACCCAAGTTTATGTTACCCATTCGTTTGGGTATGATTAATGCTAATACTGAACAAGATTTGATTGTTTATATTCTCTCACCTCAAGGACAAGCAGAAGTTACTAACTACCGCACAGTAAAAATTCCTTCTAATATGAATATTCCTGTGTTTGTGAAAAACGAATTTGGGGATTTTTATAAATCTATGTTCCAAACTTCTTACACCAAAGAAGATAAAAAAGTAGCATTTTTAGAATATGCTTGGGATATGGGTAATTGTGATCCTTGTTCTGCTCAACCTCTCAATACTGAAGAACTCAAACAAGCTGGTGTGTTTTGGTTAGATAATAATGGTAATAACAATAATAGAATCGCACCAGGTTTTGGTTTTCCGTTTTCTAATAATAATGTTTACATCACTCGTTTGCACGTTCGCTATACTCGCAATAAGTTTCCTGAAGATTTGATGTTTCAAACAACTTCTAACCGGGAATCTTTTCAAGGACGTTATGTTTTACAACATCCCTTTACAGGTAATTTACAATGTTCTGCGGGGAGAGAATATAAAAGATCATTACCCCGACGTTTTGAAAAAGAAGCACAAACTTTAGCCCAGTTGACAAATTGGAATATTCAAAACATTCGTCAAAAGATGAAACTGACTGTGGGAAATATCTCAACTTCTTGGTGGCAAAATTTCCTGATGTTTTTAGGATTATAAACTATTCTCTCAGACTTTTTTCAAAGTTTTAGTTTGTGAGTTGAAGAACTGGGGTATCCCCCTAACCTTTATCTAAAAAAGGGGGATAAATTCTTTATTAGTCAGGACTTACGCAAAAGATCACGAAAGTACGGGTAATTCATGAGTACGGGTAATTCATGAATTACCCCTACGCAATAATCAGCTTTTTAGTCCTATTTTGCGTAAGTCTTCTTAGTGCATTACCAACATATATTTTGAACTATGAATAGTAAGAAAAAAATCAAGAAATTTAATCTTTGGTGGCGATATTCACTTTTATTTATGGTGCTGTGGGTTACTCCTCCTATTATGCACTTTATTAACCAAGCTTTGCGTGGGTATCCTTTGGATATTAACTATTTCTGGAGTGAACTTTCTTTGTTTCAAATTTCTAATCTGGGTTTTTATAATGGTTCTGGTGGTAGTGATTGGAAAATTGGACAAGCCCAGGTTAATATATGGAATGCGGAACAGTTGCGAACCGTAACAGAGTTAAGAAATTTTGCTTTAAATTTAGTTAATAGAGATAGAAAACTTAATAATTTACCGCCTTTAGTAGCAGATAATTTACTATCACAAGCTGCTCAAATTCATGCAGAAGATATGGGAGAAAAGAGATATTTTGATCATATTTCTCTGGATGGGAAAAGTCCCTATGATCGTTATGTTGCAGTGGGTGGTAATAGTAATTTAGGTGTAGGTGAAAATATATATCAAAGTTCAGGAACAGGTTTAGGGTTAACTTATGGAGAGGTGGAAAAATTCCAACGTGGTTGGATGTATAGTAATGGACATAGAAAGAATATTCTTTTACCAGAATATAAAAAGTTTGGTTATGGCATAGCTATGGGGAAAGATGGTAGTATTTATGCAGTGCAAATGTTTAGTAATTAATTTTTAGGAGTCAGTAGGGGCGAAGCATTCGGAAAATAGCCTTTTCATAAAATTGATAATTGATTGCCCGAATGCTTCGCCCGTACAGTAAGAATAAATACTAATGACTAATGACTAATGACTAATAACTAATAACTAATAACCAATAATCTGAGATATCCTGATAAATGATAGAGATTGGCTTAAAGAAGTAGAATGAAACTGGCAGCAAGAGTAAGTCAGGTGACACCCTCGATCACCTTAGCGATCGCAGCTAAAGCTAAGGCCATGAAAGCTGAGGGTATTGATGTTTGTAGTTTTAGCGCGGGAGAACCAGATTTTGACACTCCAGCCCATATCAAAGCAGCCGCAGCTAAAGCTTTGGAGGAAGGAAAGACTAAGTATGGTCCTGCTGCTGGTGAACCTAAGTTAAGGGAAGCGATCGCCAACAAGCTAAAAAGCGATAATGGTCTTGATTATAAAGCAGAGAATGTTTTAGTGACAAATGGCGGTAAGCATTCTCTCTACAATTTGATTGTGGCATTAATTGATCCGGGTGATGAGGTGATTATCCCTACACCTTACTGGTTAAGTTATCCCGAAATGGTAAAGTTAGCTGGTGGGAAGTCGGTAATAGTCCATACAGATGCTTCTACAGGCTACAAAATCACCCCAGAACAGCTAAAAAAAGCGATTACCCCAAAAACTAAGTTATTTGTCCTTAACTCTCCTTCTAACCCCACAGGGATGGTGTACACACCAGAGGAAATTAAGGCTTTAGCTAAGGTAATTGTTGATGCTGATATTTTAGTTGTTTCTGACGAGATATACGAAAAGATCCTCTATGATGGTACAGAGCATATTAGCATTGGTTCTTTAGGTGCGGATATTTTTGCCCGGACTTTGATCAGTAATGGTTTTGCTAAGGGTTATTCTATGACAGGATGGCGTTTAGGTTATTTAGCAGGACCATTGGAAATTATTAAAGCAGCGAGTACCATTCAAGGACATAGTACATCTAATGTGTGTACCTTTGCTCAATATGGGGCGATCGCTGCTTTGGAAAGTTCCCAAGAATGTGTAGAGGAAATGCGTCAAGCGTTCGCCAAACGTCGTCAGGTAATGTATGACAGACTTAACGCTATTCCGGGGTTAAGTTGTCCTAAACCCGATGGTGCTTTTTACCTATTCCCTGATATCAGCAAAACCGGTTTGAAGTCTTTGGATTTTTGCAACGCTTTGTTGGAAGAATTGCAAGTTGCTGTTATTCCCGGTGTGGCTTTCGGTGCTGATGATAACATCCGCCTTTCCTACGCTACGGATATGGCAACTATAGAAAAGGGGATGGATAGGTTAGAGAAGTTTGTGCGTTCTCGGATCTAATAGGTGACGGTGAATAGGTGACAGGTGACAGAAAGTAGTTTTTTAGTAGGGGTTTATCTGTTAGCTTCCACACCCGCCAGAGAATAAATTCTCTGTCTCATAGCTCAAGTCCGTTAAAACGGACTAATCAATTTTTCCTAGTGTTTAGTCATCTTTAGATGACTTTCTCTATTAGCAAGGAATTTGAGTTCCTTGCGGGATAGAGGTTTTATGTTAAGTTGATACCAATGTCCCCACCTCTTTTCTTAACTGTCACCTGTCACCTGTTCCCTGTCACCTATAAAATGTCATATTTTTGACATTGTTCTATCAGTTTTTTCTTGATGAGCGATCGCACATTTTCCGGTGAGACTATTTCGCAATTTTCCCCATAACGCAACACTTCCCGCACCAACCAAAAAGGGTTTGACACTTTTCTTATCACTTGACGCACTTCTCCTACAACTTCGTTACTGATGTCATTGGGTTTTGCTTCATAAGCTTTCACCATTCCCCCATAAAAGTGTAAGTGTATTTTTAGGGTATCTAGCCCTTCATGCCGCCATTGTCCGTTCACTGGGACAACACCTTTGATTCTATCCAGACGTAAACAACGGTTGTGTATAAGTTCTGGAAAGTCAGGTTTGACAATATCTTCAGTTTCATCACACCAAATATTTAAGTAAAAACGCTTTTCCTCAAAAGCAATTTCCGCATAACGCACTGTAAATGATACATCCTGTCCTTGAGAATTGCTATAGAGTAAGTGAAATGGTTGTTGACTTTGGCGAAATTGATCTGCAAGTATGCGCCATGCTTCCGTCGGTTGGCTAACTTGTTGAAGTAGTAATTGACGCATCGGTGGTTCAAGCTGACCACGTTCAAGTAACAAACTAGAGACAGTTTGCGCTTGTTCAATAAAACCGGAATCCTTGAGTATTCCTATAGCTTGCTGGAGTGCGGTTACTTGTGTGGAATTGAGGGTGAAAGGTTCACCAACTTCAAACTCTTTTTGGGCGATCGCTACAAGTAAACCAGATATACTAGGGGATTTTCCCCAGAAGATCCGCAATTTGCGGGCGATTTCTTCTAGTTGTTCCTTTGTTCCAGCCGGAATTGACAGTGTAATTGTTTCTTTTTTCCTATTCATCTAAAAAGTGTAACTACATTATTGACATATTGCTGATTTACAGTTATTGTATCTGTATACAAGGGGGATAAAAAACTTTTTAGGGTAAACCTACTGGGATATTTGTTTTTATGAAAGAAAACTTAGCTGATCGTATGCTTGAAGTAATGTCAGATGCTTGCTGGCATTCTACATATGAGTTAGTAGAGAAAGTGAGTCATCGGTTTTCTGCAACTATGCACGTCCTCAAGAAACAAGGTTATCAATTTGAAAAAAGACGTACTCACGGTCAAAAGTATGAGTATAGATTAGTAAAAGAGTCAAAAGCGATCGCTTCGCTTACTACAGGTAACACTTAAAAACCATTGATGAGGATTGGGGGGTAGTTTTTCCTACTCCCATTTCTGGAAAATAGGAGTTATTGAGGTCAAAAACTATGATCGATAATTTACTTTCTCGAATTTCCAATGAAAAACTGACACCATTGGTGGCAGAAATTGGTTAGATTCATAATTTAGTCATTTTATAAAAGTGTAACAATGGCAGATGGAGATGATCAAATGCAAAACAATACTCCCACAATTACAGAAATTCAAGAATTATCCTCACAAATTCCTGAGAGAATACCTTACCTAAAAATGTTAGTTTTATTTAGTTCTAGAGCAACTGGTAAAACCAAAGATGATAGTGACTGGGATTTTGCGGTTTTATGTGATGAAGAAAAACCTCAGAATTGCATAGCAAATAATATTGGTCGTTTATTTGAATTACCAATAGTGATTGGTGAAGTTTTGCACATCAATCCTGACATTATAGATATTGTACAACTAAATCAATGTTCTTGGTTAATTGCTCATTTTGTAGCCCGTGATGGAATTATGTTATATGAAAAAATACCTGGAGAGTTTGATAATTTTCGATTTAATTCCTTAAAGACTGAATCAGAGTTAAAAAAATTCCGTCAAGAACAACACCGAATTATTGAAATAGAGTTAAACAAGTGGGGAGCATGAGTAATATAGATTCTGAAATAGTTTTATCAAGACTAAGGTTAATTACCAAATATTACAATACCTTAGAAGAATTTCGTTCTCTGAGTCTTGATGAATTTTTAGCTGATTTTCGTCAACAACTAATCGTAGAATGTTAGATAAACTTCCTTGTTTAGATAAACCTTTCCTCAAAGTTTATTGGCATTCAGAAGCATCACTAGAAATAGCGCGTCCTTTATTAGAATTGGAAGAATTACTTGATAAAATACCTGGTGCTGAATTAATTCCCCAACTGTTTGATACATTAAGAATAATTTTTGAAAGTAAACGGACTTGGGAAGAATGTCGTTACAGAATGAAAGTTTTACAGGGTGCAGATTGAAACTGAGGAAAATTAGATAATGACAATTCTCGATCCCTCTCAGTCTTATACCTTTAGCAAATATTTTGAGATGCACATTTCCCCTCAAGATTTTGCTGAAGAATTTGGCTATATAGTCATTTAACTTAAGAATGAGACATTAAGATACACAATAATCACGGATGATTTCATCTAAGGGTGTATTTGAAGGAGCATACATTCTGGCTCTCTTTAAGGCACTAAAATCATGCTCAATATC
>NZ_JACJUZ010000120.1:0-8775 GCF_014299995.1 Sphaerospermopsis sp. LEGE 00249
CCCCTACCTCCCCTACCTCCTGCCTCCTGCCTCCTGCCTCCTGACTCCTTGAACTCCTGACTCCTTGAACTCCTGACTCCTTGAACTCCTGACTCCTTGATCTCCTTGATCTCCTTATGAAAAAACCAAAAGTTATTTTTTTAGATGCTGTAGGTACACTATTTGGTGTTAAAGGTACTGTAGGGGCAATTTATAGTCAAATAGCCCAGGAATTTGGCGTTACAGTTGCCCCAGAAATTTTAAATAAAGAATTTTTTAAAAGCTTTAAAGCAGCACCACCACCGATATTTCTTGATCCAGATATTAAAGATATTCCCCAAAGAGAATTTGACTGGTGGCGCATCATCGCCCTCAATACCTTTGAAGGTGCAGGGGTACTCAGGGAATTTTCTGATTTTTCAGCTTTTTTTAGCGAACTTTATATACACTTTGGTACTGCTGAACCTTGGTTTGTTTATCCAGATGTACCCCTAGCTTTAGTGAACTGGCGACGGTTGGGAGTTGAGTTGGGTGTTTTATCTAACTTTGATTCTCGGTTATACTCAGTATTACAAAGCTTAGGACTCAGAGACTATTTTAAATCTATTACCATTTCTACCCAAGTACATACAGCTAAACCAGATCCAGAAATTTTTAACATAGCTTTACAAAGTCATAACTGTTCACCAGAAGAAGCATGGCATATTGGCGACAGCATTACAGATGACTATCATGGCGCAAGAAAGGCTGGTTTAAGGGGTATTTGGATTAACCGCCAGTAAAATTATTAAATAACTCACCAAATTTACCAGTATCAAATTAACTTTAAACATAGTTAATATTACTGTACTAGATCAGTTATTTATAGGTTAGCTTGTAATATATAGAACTTCAGGTTATGTAAAAATAAAGTAATTTTTTTACTAATTTTATCTATATTTGCCAATATAGTAGTAAAAAAATACATTTTTTACATAATTATCAGTAAATTGACCCCCTTAAACTAATGACCAGAACTTTATCGGAAATTTGGCAACAATTGCAACAAGCTTTTTCAGTACAAGCTAGTCTGAATACCACAACAGATACAGGTAAAGCAATTTTAGCAGCGACACAAAGTATTCACGAACAAAATGTCAGTTTAGAAGTCATCAAACCTGTACTAGAAAACTCATCTTCATTATTAGATGTGCTATCTTTACCGTTAGCAGAGATAGTAGGTAAAGAGTTATCTTATGTATCTCTTGGTGTTAACTTGTTAAAGTTATACGCTGATATAACTCAACAATGTCCTGCTTTAGAAGAATGTGTATTAATAGTTAGCCAAGTTGCTTATTTACAAAGCATCAGAGATATTTTGGCTTTATACCCTTTCATAAATTGGGATACTAACCTAGATAACCTGGAAGAATTTAAAACAAAATTGCACATTATTAATGATATTGAATTAGATGAAGAAACTGCTAAAAATACAATTTCCTGTTTTCATGAATCAGAGTTAGCAGCAGCATTTAATCAAATATTATCAGCTAGATTAATAGCCCCAAACATCACAAAGTTTTTAGTCAATCTTTTGACAAAAAGAGTTGCTTTTAATACTCATCGCTATATTATTAATACCTGGATAGATGCAGATGATATCATCCAGGATTTAATTGCAAATTCCTGTGTAGAATGGCAGCAAGAACAACAAATAATTATAGGTATTGAAGAATATTTGAAAGAACATATTGCAACACAGCCATTAGCTAAAGTATTTGATCAAAGCTACTCTTGGAAAGATATTTATATTCCTCTTACAGTCGAACCTTTCGGTCAAAAAGTCAATCCTTTAGATATAGAAACATGGGCAAAAGGAGTTATCCTCAATCAACAAAAATTAGAACAAGTAATGTTGATAGAAAGTCAACCAGGAAGGGGTAAAAGTGTTTTCTGTCAGATATTTGCTGACTGGGTATGGCAACATTTACATCCTTTATGGACACCAATTTTAATTCGTCTAAAAGATATTCATACTGTTTACTCTGCTTTTTCTTTAGAGAAAACTTTGCAAGCAGAATTGAAAGTTAGTTGCCATCAAACTAACGAGACTAATGAGAATTTATTGCATAATAAAAATACGCGATTTATATTTATTTTGGATGGTTTTGATGATTTGCACATTGATTTAGAGGAATTTATTCAACAAGTAGCCGCATTTCAAAAGAAATGTAAAAATCAAGCTGAAATGGGGCATCGCGTTTTGATTACTGGCAGAACCAACACGCTAAAATATATTACTAATTTACCCCATAATTTAGAGCGCGTAGAAATCCTAGAAATGGATAGAAAAATCCAAGAAAAATGGTTAAAAAAATGGGCTTTGTTGCCAGAAAACCAAGTACAAAAAATAGATTTAGATGATTTTTTATCTAGTAAAAAATGTCCATCAACCATTAAAAAATTAGCAGTTGAACCACTTTATCTGCATTTATTAGCCTTGATGTATCGAGATGAAAAATTGGCATTCAATAAATTAGAACAAGCTAATAAAAGAACTGCAAAAGTGGTAATTTGGCAAGAGTTTGTCAATTGGTTAATAGCCAAACAAAAACTCACTTTAGATGATAGCGAAGTCAATAATCAAGAATATCAAAATTACCAATCATACCTACAAAATCTTCTCACAGAAACTGCTGTTGCTGTTGTCCAGTCTGGCGGTGTATTTGGTTCTGTGTCAATGATCAAATCCCGGTTACAAGAACCACAAACAGATATTCCCGCAACCTTAAATCAGTTCTACTTTATTCCTGCTCAAAAACAAGAAGACAAGATTGAATGTTATCATAAAACATTTAGTGAATTTCTGTTTGCTGAAAAGTTAACCAAATCGCTACAATATTGGTCAAGATTTAATCTTGATGATCAAGAGCAAATTCAAGAAATGAACTGGCAAATTTATGATTTGCTAGGATTTGGAAAAATCAATTCAGAAATCGTTGAATATGTAATTGGGTTACTCACACAAGTTTCCGATTTATATTGGATTAATCTATTTAAGGTGTTAGAGAACTTTTACAATAACTGGTGTCAAGGAAAATTCATTGATACCCCAGAAGCAACTTTAGCCCAAACCAAGCTAAGAGAATTACAACAATACAGCGAAAATGACAGGATTGAAAATTTAGGTCAACGCCAAATAGATATCTATGCAGGTTTGAATGTCATGATTTTGCTGTTAGAAATACAGCGATATGCCCAAGAACATGATGTATTAAAAGAATACATAATTTTCTATCCATCAGGAGAAACCCAAGGAGATAATTTAACATCAGATTTGCAGCGACTGATTAACTACTGTAATTGCTTGCGGGGAGATAGTTTTAAAAGTATAGTGGGACAATTTTTCAGTGCTACACATCTTAGAGCTACTTACCTCTTTCAAACAGACTTGAGTTGCACAGACTTGAGCCAAGCAGACCTCAGCCGTGCAGAACTTAGCCGCAGCTATTTATTGCAAACAAACCTCAGTCATGCCTACTTGATAGGAGCTAAATTGATTCAAGCTGACTTGCGTGGTGCTAATCTCAGCGGTGCTAATCTGATTCGTACTGATCTGAGAGGTGCAGACTTAAGTAATGCTAACCTGCAAGATGCAGACTTGAGCCGAGTAGACCTAAGTGGTGCTAATTTGAGAGGTGCTAACCTTAGCGGTGCATACCTGATTGGTGCTAATTTTGGTGATGAATTGTTTGGTTATATCCGCTGGGATAAAAATACTAACTGGGAAGATGTGGACGGACTAGAAGCAGCTAAAAATCTGCCACCGACTTTAAAACAGCACTTAAAAATGGGTTAAACCTGAAAATAGCTGTAAATAGTTTCCTAGAATCAACAGGAATATTAAGATAAGACGCTAGGGATATTCTGTATAGACCGATATATACCAGGAGTCAGGAGTCGTAGGGGCGAAGCTTGAAGGCGACCAATGATCAATTTTATGAAAAGGCTATTTTTCTGCAAGGGCGAAGCATTCGGGCGACCAATGATCAATTTTATGAAAAGGCTATTTTCCGAATGCTTCGCCCCTACTTCGCCCGTACAGGAGTCAGGAGTAAAACCCTATTAGAGTGAGAGTTTCATGATTCATTGATGTCCTAACTACTCTGTCTACGGCTATATTTGAGAGTCTATCCCGTCATCCACTGTTTGTTGTTGAATCTATGAAGTCTTATTTAGCCGCCGCTATTCAAATGACCAGTGTGCCTGATCTAGAGAAAAATTTGGCACAAGCAGAAGAATTTATTGATCTGGCCGTGCGCCAGGGTGCTGAGTTAGTGGGTTTGCCAGAAAATTTCTCTTTTATGGGAGAGGAAAAAGATAAACTTGCCCAAGGAGATGCGATCGCCCAAACAACAGAGACATTTCTCAAAAAAATGGCGCAACGCTTTCAAGTTACTATCCTGGGCGGCGGCTTTCCTGTACCTGTAAATAGCACAGGTAAAGTTTACAATACGGCTTTACTTATTGATCCTAATGGTCAAGAACTTGCTCGCTACCACAAGGCACATTTATTTGATGTCAATGTCCCTGATGGTAACACCTATCAAGAATCTAGCACCGTTATGGCTGGTAAGGAATTACCCCCAATCTATTTTTCGGAAAACTTGGGTAATATTGGACTTTCTATTTGTTATGATGTCCGCTTTCCAGAATTATATCGGCATTTAGCAGATAAGGAAGTCCATGTTGTGTTTGTTCCTGCGGCTTTCACGGCTTTTACAGGGAAAGACCACTGGCAAGTATTATTACAAGCTAGGGCAATTGAAAATACTTGTTATGTCATTGCACCGGCTCAAACTGGTACTAACTATGCTCGTCGTCAAACCCACGGACACGCCATGATTATTGATCCTTGGGGTGTAATTTTAGCTGATGCGGGGGATAAACCAGGAGTGGCGATCGCTGAAATTAAACCTTCTCGTTTGGAACAGGTGCGCCGTCAAATGCCATCTTTACAGCATCGAGTCTTTTAGCAAATTAGATCCCCGACTTCTTGAAGAAATTGGGGATCTAGCTACAAATATCAATGATCAAAATTGAGTTTTCATACCTTCGGTGTAAATATTATCTAGGGTTTGCTGAAAAAAAACCGGGAACCACAAACGCCCCCGGTTTATTTATCTATAGGTATAGCAAGGCTATACCCTATTTTATTTTTGAGAAAAAATTAAACTTTAGCAGCAGCTTTCATTACTAATTCGCCTTTAGCGTATTTAGCAGCAAACTCTTCTAAAGAAACTTGTTTGATCTTGCTTGCATTACCAGCAGTTCCAAACTGTTGATAACGGTCAGCACAAACTTTTTGCATATACTTAATCGAAGGCTTCAAGAAATGACGAGGATCAAATTCCTTGGGACCTTTAGCCAAAGCTTCACGTACAGCCGCAGTGATAGCCAAACGGTTATCAGTGTCAATATTTACCTTACGCACACCACTCTTGATACCTTTTTGAATTTCTTCAACAGGTACGCCGTAGGTTTCAGGAATAGCACCACCAAACTCGTTGATCAATGCAATTAAATCTTCGGGTACAGAAGAAGAACCGTGCATTACCAAGTGGGTGTTAGGTAAACGGCGGTGAATTTCTTCAATGCGGCTGATCGCTAAAATTTCGCCAGTGGGTTTACGGGTAAATTTATAAGCACCGTGGCTAGTGCCAATAGCAACAGCCAAAGCATCTACTTGGGTAGCTTCTACAAACTCAACAGCTTGATCAGGATCGGTTAACAATTGAGAATGATCCAGAGTACCTTCAAAACCGTGGCCATCTTCAGCTTCACCAGCACCGGTTTCTAAAGAACCTAAACAACCTAACTCACCTTCAACGCTCACACCCAAAGAGTGAGCAACATTGACAACTTCTTTGGTGACAGCAACGTTATATTCAAAGCTGGCAGGAGTTTTAGCATCAGCTTCCAAAGAACCATCCATCATCACGCTGGTGAAGTTGTTCTTGATAGCTGAATAGCAGGTAGAAGGAGCATTACCATGATCTTGGTGCATGACAATGGGAATATGAGGATAGGTTTCTACCGCTGCCAAAATCAGGTGGCGCAGAAAGTTTTCACCAGCGTAGTTACGAGCGCCGCGAGAAGCTTGTAAAATTACAGGGCTATCTGTTTCATCGGCAGCTTTCATGATTGCTTGAATCTGCTCTAAGTTGTTAACGTTAAAAGCAGGGATACCGTAACCGTTTTCAGCAGCATGATCCAAAAGTAGCCGCATAGGTACAAGCGCCATAGATAGTCCTCCTAATGTGTTTGTCAGCTAATCAGTTTTAGACAGGCGTAATGTTTACGCTAATCTTAAGAGTTTTTTCAACTTATAGGAAATTATATCTAGTATGGGGTGTTTATGTTGAAAAAGTTTGCGGTCTTACTCTATCAAGGTAATCTATAGTTTCCATGTACTGTTGTCATATTAGCTACTGTCAACAGTGTTGGTTTGGTAGGCTAGGTGACTGGTGACTAGTGACTGGGAATAATGGATCTGTTGTTTGCTTCCTAACTCGCCACTTTTGACTTTTGACTTTTGACTTCCCCAAGGGCGCTCCTGTTTCCTTGCTGACTACAGCAGTTTTCATGTCTTTAGACCACAGTCAGGGCGAAGCATTCGGATGATAGTCTTAGGTAAAAACCGATAATTAATTGTCCGAATGCTGATGCTTCCAGCACGCTTCGCGAACGCCCCTACATTTTTGAAGCGAAACCTAAATCAAAATGTGGTTTATTTACCTGAAAATAGCTGTAATGCCAAAATTACGATCGCATAAGGTAACATCAACAAAAATTGATAGGGAATATTTGCACCCAAGGCTTGTATTCTCATGGATATCAAGCTTTGGATCGGGTTCAATCTAGCGCAAATCAAGTAAACTTAACTAAATTGTTGTGCATAAAACCGCGCATATCTTCCTTCTAATGCTAACAATTCTTCATGATTTCCTGATTCGACAATTTGCCCTTTTTCTAAGACTAATATGCGATCGCATTTTCTCACTGTTGATAATCTATGGGCAATAATTAACACCGTGCGATTTTCCATTAATCTTTCTAAAGCCTCCTGTACTAAGGCTTCTGACTCGGAATCTAAGGCTGATGTTGCTTCATCCAGTATCAAAATTTGCGGATTTAAGAGTACAGCACGGGCGATCGCTATTCTCTGTCTTTGTCCTCCTGATAAGTTTACACCTCTCTCACCTACCCAAGTTTGATAACCTGCGGGTAATTGCATAATAAATTGATGAGCGTTAGCGATTTTTGCAGCTTCTTCGACTGCTGTCATCTCAAAGTTTTCTTGTCCAAAAGCAATATTTTGAGCGATAGTTCCTGAAAACATAATTGTTTCTTGGGGAACAATACCAATTTGTTTTCTTAAACTATTTAATGTTACATCTTTAATATTAACATCATCTATAAAAATATCCCCAGATTCAGGATCATAAAACCTTGGTAATAAATTCACAAATGTAGTTTTTCCCGCACCAGAAGCACCGACAAGTGCAATAGCTTCTCCTGGATTTACTAATAAGCTAATATTATTTAATACCAGTTCACCAGGTTTATAAGAAAAACTTACATCACGATATTCAACTTTACCATTCACATCAGGAAGGGTAATAGAAATTGGGTTTTCTAATACCGTCGGTTGAATAGCTAATAACTCAAAAACCCGATCAACAGAAGCCTCACCTTGTTTAAATTCATTATAATTATTGGTAGTATGACCGATAGGATCAATTAGCAAAGCTGCTGCTGCTAAATAACTGAAAAATTCACCTACCGTTAAATTATTTTGGGAAATTTGCCAAGCTCCCACCATCAACAAAGATAAAGCACTGACAGCTTCTAAAAAACCGACAATGGGAATTTGTATTGCTTTTAATCTTTCGGCGGAATATTTAGCTTTTAAAGTTCTTTCTGCTTCATGACTAAATCTATTAATTTCGTAAGTTTCTGCTGCAAAAGCTTGAATTAAACGAATCCCACTAAAAACTTCTGTTAAAATAGCTGATAAATCAGAAATTCGGTTTTGACTTTTGAGCGAAAATTTGCGTAAACGTTCCCCAAACCAACCAATTAAAATTCCCATAATTGGCGCTACAATTACCGTAGCTAGGGTAAGTTGCCAATTTAAATAAATCATGTAAATGGGAATAGCAATTAGTTGTAAAACACAGGGAATCAAATCATGAAACACCTTATTTACAACTTCCCCAACTCGGTCTACATCTTCTGTTAACCTATAAGATAAATCTCCAGCTTTTGCAGTTTCAAAATAACTGAGATTGAGTTTTTGTAAGTGGGTATAAACCTGTTGACGGAGATAAAAAGCAACCCTTAAAGCTGCCTTAGCCATATATAAATCTTGTACAGATTGAAAAAACCCCCGCACAAGAAATACTAAAGCACAAAATCCCGTTAATTGAGCGATCGCCACTACATTACCCTGTCCAAAGGGAACTGCTAATTTACCTGCAAGATTAATTAGCGTTAACGTAGCTAAAACATAGCCTATAATACCCACAAATCCCTTAGAAATAGTTTCCCATTGTTTGCGGATATAGGGTAAAAGTAACCAATAATTAGAACGATTTTTAGTCATTAGTCATTAGTCATTAGTTATTAGTTATTGGGTTATTCATCCTCCCAGTCACCAGTCCCCAGTCACCAGTCACCAGTCACCAGTCACCAGTCACCAGTCCCCAGTCCCCAGTCACCAGTCACCAGTCACCAGTCACCAGTCCCCAGTCC
>NZ_JACJUZ010000006.1:0-105631 GCF_014299995.1 Sphaerospermopsis sp. LEGE 00249
GGGGACTGGGGACTGGGGAAAAATATTTCCCTTCTGCCTTCTGACTCCTGACTCCTAATCTAAAATCTAAAATCTAAAATCTAAAATCTAA
Source organism: Sphaerospermopsis sp. LEGE 00249 (assembly GCF_014299995.1). Lineage (NCBI taxonomy): Bacteria > Bacillati > Cyanobacteriota > Cyanophyceae > Nostocales > Aphanizomenonaceae > Sphaerospermopsis > Sphaerospermopsis sp. LEGE 00249. The sequence goes on from NZ_JACJUZ010000006.1 coordinate 92, forward strand.
AATCTAAAATCAAACTATGTGGGTTATTTTGAGTGGAATTGAAGGTAATTTAGCAGCTTATGAAGCTGTGATGGCTGATATTAAGCGTCAACGTTATGTAGATGCTTTATATATTTTGGGTGATTTAGTTGGACCAACTAAAGAATCTGAACAACTGGTAGAAAGGGTAAAATCTCCCCGTCGTGGTGAGTTAGAACCAATGATTTGTAAAGGTTGGTGGGAAGAACAATGTTTAAATTTACATGGTTTAGGACCCTCTGGGGATAGTCCTGAGTTATTAGCAAAATATGGGGGTGATGCAGTCAAGATGTTATGGGACTGTGTTTCTCGTTCAACTGTACAATGGTTGAGAAGTTTGGATTTTGGTTTTTTTGAATTAGATTGTTTATTAATTCATGGTTCATCTCTTGGTGTGAGTGATGAACTGACTCCAGAAACTGCCCCGGTTCAAATGTTAGATAGACTCTCAAGAATGCAAGCAAATAATTTGTTTTGTGGTCGTTCTGGTTTAACTTTTCAATATCAGTTACAAGGGGGTTCTGTTATGAGTGAAATTACCACTCTTGACAGTAAAATTTCTCCGCAAACGGTAACAGTTTCACCCCGTCAAGTGATTGGTGTGGGAAATGTGGGACGTATTCCTGGTCAAGCAACTTATACTCTTTATAATCCTAACAATAATCAAGTGGAATTTAAAACTGTTTATTATGGGAATAAAAAAGGATTTCAAGGGGATGAGAGCAAATAATTTCAAAAAGAATTTCAAAAATAATTTAAATCTGGTGTTTAATTCCCAAATTTTATATCGCTCTAGTAGGTTGGGTTGATGCAACGAAGATAAATTTTAAGCTATACTGAAAACATTCCATAGTTTTTACAAAACCATGATCCAAGAACTCGAAGGCATATTTGATGGTACAGCCCTGCAACTAGAAGCACCTTTAAATCTAGCAGTAGGTACGAGGGTGCGGATTATTGTTGAAACTATTTTACCCAACGAACAAAAACAACCTAAAACCTTTCTTCAAACTGCTCAATCTTTGCAGTTGCAAGGTGAACCAGATTGGTCAGAAAAAATTGACCAGTATTTGTATGAAGAAACGGTTTCTGTTCATGATTGAGGTTTTTTTAGATACTTCTTTTGCTATTGCTTTATCTTCTCTTACAGATCAAAATCATCTCATGGCTGTGCAAATTGCCAATCAGCTTGAGGCTAACAAAACTCGTTTAGTAACCACTCAACCAATATTACTAGAAATTGGTAATGCACTTTCTAAACAAAAATACAGAATAGCGGCCATTCAACTTTTGGAATCTCTCGAAGCTGATCCTAATATTGAAGTAGTGTTATTAACGAAGGAGTTATATACAGCGGCATTTAATTTGTTCAAACAACGAGAAGATAAAGAATGGGGTTTGGTTGATTGCATATCGTTCATTGTGATGCAGAATCGAGGAATTACTGATGCACTAACTGCTGATATCCATTTTCATCAGGCAGGGTTTCGAGCATTATTAAGAAACTAACAATTTACAATACCTTTACATCCATCAGCCTAACAAATCAATTGAAAAATTTGATCTGCACAGAAAACCTAAATGTTCACTTAAATCAACATCCCTGCAATACCAGCAGTAATAAAACCTGAAAGTAATCCCCCAATCATAGATTTAACACCCATCCGCGCTAAATCATGTTGACGCTTAGGAGCCATACCAGTCATACTACCAATAGTAATCCCAATTGTGCCAATATTAGCAAAATTACATAAAGCATAAGTAGCAATAATTATAGAACGTTGGGAAATTTGCTCTTGCTTAATCAGTTCACTTAAATCTAAATATGCCAAAAATTCATTTAAAATCGTCTTTTTCCCCAATAAAGCCCCGATTTTACCACAATCAGCCCAAGGTATACCCATCAACCAAGCAACGGGAAACATAATAAAAGATAACATCCATTCTAAGGATAATTGCGGTAAACCTACAAGCGTTCCCAACCATCCTAACAAGGCATTTACAGCAGCCAGTAAACCCAAAAAGGCAATAATCATTACACCCACATTCACCGCTAACTTAACACCATCAAGCGCCCCAGTGGTTGCTGCGTCAATGACATTGACAGAATTACTCTTTGTTTCCACATTGACTTTACCAGCAGTTTCCGATACTTCTGTTTCTGGATAGATTAACTTTGATACTATCAAAGAAGTAGGAGCAGTCATAAAAAAAGCAGCTACTAAATGTTCTGCGGGAATACCGAAAGAAAGGTAAGCACCCAGTACACCACCGGCGATAGTCGCAAAACCACCAGTCATCACCGCAAATAGTTCTGATTGAGTCATGTTTGCTACATAAGGCTTAACCATTAACGCCGCTTCTGTCGGACCTAAAAAGATATTACCAGCGCAGGATAAAGATTCAGAACCCGATGTTTTCATGGTTTTCATCATTACCCAGGCCAAGGTACTGACTACCCTCTGTAAAATACCATAGTGATATAAAACACCAATGAATGAAGAGAAAAAGATGATCGTTGGTAAAACTTGAAAAGCAAAAAAATGATCTTTGAAATTTTCACCAAAGACAAATTTAGCACCGACATCAGAAAAAGCTAAGAAATTACCGATAATATCCCCCAAAGATTTAAAGACTTTTAAACCCCAAGAAGTTTTAAGAATTACCAATGCTAAAATAAATTCTAAACCCAAACCCCAAGCAATTGTTCGCCAACGCACAGCATGACGGTTAACAGAAATTGCATAGGATATACCAATAAATACTAAAATACCAAGTGCCGAAATAACCCTTTCCATGTTGATTCCTAAATAACATTCATAAAAATAGTAATCTTTTTAACGCTTTAAAACTCAATATAAGAAAATCTTGTGTTATGAGACTATTTGCGCTATCATGAGAATGATTCTTATTGCTGCTAGGCTGTAAAAATAAATCACAAGTAAATTATTAGACATTACAAAAAATAGTACAAATATAACCAAGTATTAATTATGTCCTTAAAAACAAAGATACAGGGTGAGTTTGAGCAGATTTGGGAGGGGATGTTGTCAGATTATGTAACAGCGATCGCCTGGTCATCCCAAGGTAAAATTCTGGCAGCGAGTTCAGCAGCAGGAGAAGTAGTTTTATACCGTAGTCCAGAACAGCAATTAGTTAAATATTTAGTTAAATATTTAGTCAAATATTTACAAACCTCTGACGGAGAATCTATAAATAGCCTGGTTTTTTCCAAAGATGGACAATTTTTAGCCGCAGGTGGACAAAATGGCCAAGTAAAAATTTGGCGTTTACAGTCAGAGGAAGCAGAACTAATCACAGTTCTAGAAAATAACCGTACCTGGGTAGACCGCATGGACTGGAGTCCCACCAAAAATCAACTAGCTTTTAGCTGTGGTCGCTATGTCCAGGTATGGAACGCAGACACAGGTAACATAGAAACCACCCTGAATTTTGATACCTCCTCTGTCCAACATATTACTTGGCATCCCAATGGTGAAAGTTTAGCCATTGCGGGTTATCAGAGTGTGAAATTTTGGATGTCCGCAAATTGGGATGATGACCCTTCTGTTATACCAGTAGATTCAACCAGTTTGGTGATACTGTGGTCAACAGATGGTAAATATATTGCTTCTGGGAATATGGATCGCTCGATCACGGTTTTGGAGTGGAATGACCCAAATCCTTGGGTAATGCGTGGTTTTCCTGGTAAAGTTCGCAATTTAGCATGGTCAGATACATCGACAAAATCAGGCGCACCTTTATTAGCTGCTTCCAGTGTAGAAGGGATAGTAATCTGGGAAAAAAATGCTGATAACTGGGATAGTAGAGTATTACCCAGACATGAAGGTAATATCCTATCAATTCAATTTCAACCCAATACCCATTTATTAGCTTCTGCTTCTGAAGATGGTAGCGTTTGTTTATGGAATCAAAGTAAACGATTGCTACAAGTTCTTTATGGTGCTAACAACGGATTTTCCTGCCTTTCTTGGCATCCTCATGAATCTAAATTAGCAGCTGGAGGTAAGAACGGTGAATTAATTATTTGGTCACCAGGCAGCAGGGGTCAAGGTTTCGGTAGGCGATAATCAGGGACATTGACAATCCCCTGCCTAAAGGCCTACGGTGTACACACAAGTGGTATCTGCAAGGGTTTCAGGCGTTATAGACCCCTGAAATTGTCATTACGAGCGCAAGTAATCACATAATCCTGTGGTTTTTGCGATCGCTTCGTTATTCCTCCTCTGTGGGATACTCAAATAAATCTCAAATTACGCTTCAACTCTTGTCATCAATTTATTCAATTTTGAAAAATATTAATGCGGATGGCGAGACTCGAACTCGCAAGGCAAAGCCACACGCACCTCAAGCGTGCGCGTATACCAATTCCGCCACATCCGCACGGTTGCCTAGAAAACTACTATAGCATAAAAAATCAATAATGAAAGATATTTTCCAAAATTTTTTCCAAATGTTTTAATCAGGGAATGGGTAATTGGTAATGGGTAATTAGCCCGGATTTCTCAGCAAAATCCTCAAACCCTTATAAAATATGGATTCTGGGTTTTTACACTGCGTCAAAAATCAACCCGGTGAAAAATACCAGAAACCGTTTTCCTATAAGGATTATATAGATTGTGATCGCATTGTTTGTGAGAAATGCGGGATTAGGTGATTCATATTCCCAGTCACCAATCACCAATCACCAATCACCTATCACCAGTCACCAATCACCAGTCACCTGATAAATTTATGAGAATTTACAGTAATGCGACAGCTTTATTTGAATGAGATGGGAGAAAATGTCAATCTACTGGTACTAATATCACAGCTAGAAAATGAAGTTTGACAAAATTTTAATTGCTAATCGGGGAGAAATAGCTCTTCGCATTCTCCGCGCTTGTGAAGAAATGGGAATTTCTACAGTTGCTATTCACTCTACTGTTGACCGAAATGCTTTGCACGTACAACTAGCTGATGAAGCGGTTTGTATTGGCGAACCAGCAAGCGGTAAAAGTTATCTGAATATTCCCAATATTATTGCGGCTGCGTTAACACGCGGTGCTACTGCGATTCATCCTGGTTATGGGTTTTTGGCGGAAAATGCCAGATTTGCGGAAATTTGTGCAGATCATCAAATTGCCTTTATTGGACCCACTCCCGAAGCAATTCGCTTAATGGGGGATAAGTCTACTGCTAAAGAAACCATGCAAAAAGCCGGAGTTCCCACAGTACCCGGAAGTGATGGGTTAGTAGAGACAGAAGCCGAAGGATTAGCGATCGCCAAAGAAATCGGCTACCCTGTCATGATTAAAGCCACCGCTGGCGGTGGAGGTCGGGGAATGCGGCTTGTCCGTTCCCAAGATGAATTTGTCAAACTTTTCCATGCAGCCCAAGGAGAAGCAGGAGCAGCTTTTGGTAATGCTGGCGTTTATATAGAAAAATTTATCGAGCGTCCGCGCCATATAGAATTTCAAATATTAGCGGATAACTACGGTAATGTAATTCATTTAGGTGAAAGAGACTGTTCCATTCAACGCCGTAACCAAAAGTTGTTAGAAGAAGCTCCCAGTCCCGCCCTTGACCAAGAACTGCGAGAAAAAATGGGACAAGCAGCCGTCAGAGCCGCCCAGTTTATCAACTACACTGGTGCAGGAACTATAGAATTTCTCCTCGATAAATCTGGTCATTTCTACTTCATGGAAATGAACACCCGTATCCAAGTTGAGCATCCAGTCACAGAAATGGTAACGGGTGTAGACCTGCTAGTAGAACAAATTCGCATTGCCCAAGGTGAAAGACTCAAATTAACCCAAGACCAGGTAATTTTAAGGGGTCATGCCATAGAATGCCGTATCAACGCCGAAGATCCAGATCATGATTTTCGTCCAGCACCCGGTAAAATTAGCGGTTATCTCCCACCAGGAGGCCCAGGAGTAAGAATTGATTCCCATGTATACACAGATTACCAAATTCCCCCTTATTACGACTCTCTCATCGGTAAGTTAATAGTTTGGGGACCCGACCGCGCCACAGCTATTAACCGAATGAAACGGGCATTAAGAGAGTGTGCAATCACTGGACTACCTACAACTATCCCCTTTCATCAAAAAATCATGGAAAACCCGCAATTTTTACAAGGTCAAGTTTATACCAGCTTTATCCAGGATATGAAATTACAGTGATTAGGGAACAGGGAACAGGGAACAGGGAACAGGGAATAGGGAATAGGGAATAGGGAATAGGGAATAGGGAATAGGAAAATGCAAAAGTTACAATTTTCATTTCTCCTGCCTCCTGCCTCCTGCCTCCTAACTAACACGCGCCATCATGGTTAGTAATCCTTGCTGACCCAATAAAATTTCCCTAACTAAGCTGAAAATACCCACCCAAATAATCGGAGTGATATCAACCCCACCAATAGGAGGTACTACCTTTCTTAACAGCATTAAAAATGGTTCAGTTGGCCAAGAAATGAGATTAAAAGGTAAACGGTTAAGATTTGCTTGAGGATACCAAGTGAGAATAATGCGGAAAATAAACAAAAAAATCATCACACCCAACAAGGGTCCAAGAATCCAAGTAGTTAAGTTAACACCTGTCATAGCTTTAAGTTACCGTCTTTCCAAAAATCAACAAGTGGTAGTGTAATCTAGAAAATTTTAAGCTTTGTAAAGCCTTCTCACTCCCATCTTAACTAAATGCCGGCATTTTCTGGCCTCAGAAAATAATAGCTGAAAAGTTTTCTTGGCTTCTCAAGGAACTGATACACCATTAAAATTAAAATGAATTATGTAAAAAAAAAGGTTGAGAACTATGACACCCTCTTTAGCAAATTTTCTTTGGAGTCTCCTTTGGGGTACTGCTATTGTGGTCATCCCCGCTACTGTTGGTTTAATTTTCATCAGCCAGAAAGATAAAATCCAACGCAATTAAGCAATTGGGGACTGGGGAATGGGGAATGGTGACTGGAGACTGGGGACTGGGGACTGGGTAATCAATTTGATATTTCCCAATCAACTATCAACTATCAACTATCAACTATCAACTATCACCTTTTGCCCAATCACCTTTTCCCCAATCACCAGTCACCTATCACCAAAAATTGTAAACAGCTTCAGAGCTTATTTGCTAGATGCTTTGAAGCTTAAATATATTGTCAATAGTTAAAATAGTAATTTTAATTGTTAGCAATAATTGATGCTACAAGTCCCCGGATTAGTCCGTGTGGTAAATCCAAAATCCAAAATCTAAAATGCAAAATTAGATGACTCGCTAACATAGATGTGATATTGGGAAAAGAGCAATGATAAATTTTGGGCTGAACTCAGCCAGTGTTTTGGCTCAGGTAAATTTTGGGGCTAACTCAGCCAGTGTTCTAGGAATTTTCCTGGCTGTGGCTGGGGCAGCACTATATTTTCTTCGCACCGTGCGCCCGGAACTGTCACGAGATCAAGATATCTTTTTTGCGGCGGTTGGCTTACTGTGTGGTTTTATTCTGATCTTCCAAGGATGGCGACTTGACCCGATTTTGCAGTTTGGTCAGTTGCTGTTAGTTGGTTCTACTGTATTTTTTGCTGTTGAAAGTATTCGTCTGCGAAGTATTGCTACTCAACAAGCGAAACGCAATACTCCCATTGTGGATGATGAGCGAGAAGTCAGCAGAAAATATTCTTACTCTGATCGCCGTAATTATCAAGCGGAAATGGATGCCGATTTAGAACCGCTACCTTATTACGAAGAGGAAGAAGAAGAACGTCCCCCACGTCCCAGGATTCGTGGTAGCCGAGATGATCGTTCCAGCCGTGATAATTATTATGAGGAACAACCCCCACGACGAACAGAACGCCGCAGTAGCAGGGAAAAACCAGAAACAGCCGAAAGGAAACGTCGTCCGAGTTCTGGACGTTCCGTAAGTCTCAAGAGTGATAGTTTTGAACAAGAAAATTGGGGTTCTGTTTCTAAGGAAGTTGATGACTGGGAAAGTCCCCAAGAGGAAGTAAGAAAACCGTCACGTCGCAGTAATAACAGACCTCAACGCCCAGAAAGCCGTGAGGATGATGTTACACCTAGACCTAGAAAACGTCGTCCATCTGCTGATTCACCTTCTCGCAGAGAAAGGAATGAAGATGAGGCTATACCTACTGATTATGTACCATATAAACCTCTGGAAACTCCCAATGAGGATTCAGGTAATACCAATGACTTTGATGATGTTTAAAACATTTAGCTGATGGTAATTTCAAGGGCGACGGAAAGCGGTTGATGTGAAAAAATTTACATCTGTATTGTGGCTCCAAAAGCGTATTCGTTGGAGCCTAATTTTTAGCCTGAGTGGGTTGCTTGTGTCTTGTGGTGCTGGTGAGATTCCGGTTGGGGTTTATTCTCTAAACAGTCGTTATACTGAGGAACAACCGGCTTTGAGTGGCAACGGACGCTTTTTGGCCTTTGTCTCTAATCGTAATGGTAATCAGCAATTGTTGATGTACGACTTGGAAACCCAAAGTTTTATTCCCACTCCCAGTTTAAACCGACGAGAAACTGTTGCTGAAAGTCCCAGTCTCAGCTACACAGGTCGTTATATTTGTTACCTCACGAGTGACCAAGGTAGACCAGTGATAGCACTTTATGATCGCGCTATGAAACAATCACAAATCATTACTCCTACCTATCGCGGCTGGATCAGAAATCCTCATATCAGTCCTGATGGACGTTATATAGTGTTTGAATCTGCCAGTCGTGGACAATGGGATATTGAAGTTTTAGACCGAGGACCCACTGTAGAATTAGATATTCCTAATGGTGCAACGGTGACTGGTGATAGGTGACTGGTGACTGGTGACTGGTGACTGGTGACTGGGAAAAATAACTAATAACTAATAACTAATAACTAATGACTAATAACTAATGACTAATGACAAATTACTTTTATTTTTATTATTAAGTTCAACTTTGTTAACTGGGTGTTTTGGTTATCCGCGTATATTAAGTTATCCCTTTGATCCCGGTGGTCGCGGTTTAAACAGTTCAGCTTCGGAGTTAAATCCGCAAATTTCGGGCAGATATATTGTTTTTACTACTAATCGTCGCGGTAGCCAGGATATTTATATGTTTGATACTGTTACACAAAATCTAGTAGATTTACTAGGTTTAAATTCTTTTGATACTATTGCTGATCATCCTTCTGTGACTCAAGATGGTCGTTTTGTGGTTTTTGCTGGGAGTCGTCAGGGGCGCTCCTTTATTTTTCTTTATGATCGAGAAACTCGACAATCCAGAAATTTAACTGCTAATCTGCAAGCAGAAGTCCGCAATCCTACAATTAGTGCTGATGGTAGTAGAATTGCGTTTGAGTATAGCAATAATGGGCAATGGGATATTTTACTGTATGACAGGTTTGGACAAAAATTGAATATCCCCCAAGACCCAAGGTAATTGATAATTGATAATTGATAATTCATAATTATAAATTACTACCCAATCACCAATCACCAATCACCAATCACCAATCACCAGATTTAACTGATTCAATGAGCGATCGCACTTGTTGAGTACCTTCTGAGGGTTCAAAGGAGAGGGGAAATTTACCCCTGACTAACATCCGTAAACCCAGAGGTGCAAGACTAAGTAATCCTTTTAAATCACGGAAATAATTACCAACTACTTGGATACCAAATTGACGTTCATCAATCCAACCACCTGCTTTAACTAGCTCAACCAATACTTTGCGGTGACGAATGGAACGGCTATCACTGGCTTTTTTGCGGTCAAGAATTTCTTGTTTAATTTTGGTAATTTGTTCTAATGGTGCAACTTCCATTGGACAAACAGAGTCGCAATAAAAACAACGAGTACAACCCCAAACACCTTTAGTTCCTTCGTTGTAATTTTCCAAGCGATTTTCTTGGTTACTATCGCGGGAATCTGCCACCATGCGGTACGCTTTGGCGAGAGCGTGGGGACCTACAAAATCGGAATTAACTTCACGGGCGTTGCATTCTGAATAACAAGCACCACACATAATACAATTACCTGTTTGATCGAGAAGCGATCGCTCTTGTGGTGTTTGCAAAAATTCTTTTTCTGGTACTTGTCGCGCTGCTGTACTGACATAAGGTGCAACCGCTTCTAAATTATCCCAAAAACTACTCATATCTACGACCAAATCCTTAATCACGGGCATATTTCCCAAAGGAGCGATCGTGATTTCATTAATGGTATGATTATGGTTTGTCGATAATGAAGATGATGAAATTTTTTGCAATCTAGCTAGTTCGCTGCCAACATTTTCTTTACAGGCTAAAGCTGAACGTCCATTAATTCGCATAGCACAGCTACCACAAATAGTATTGCGGCAATTTTTGCGAAATGCTAAAGTTCCATCTTGTTCCCATTTGATCCGATTTAGGCAATCAAGTATTGTATTACCTGGTTCTACCTGTAAAGGATAAGTTTGGACAACAGGGTGAGAGTTTTGCTGCTGGCGAATAATCTTAAAAACAACTTCCATATATTACCAACCAAATTCTAAAAATTGCCTTACCTGCTGCCAAAATAATGAGTACAAGCAGGTTGTTGTCAAAAATTAGCCCGTTATTTAACTTCAGTGGCTAATAAGCTGATGCTGAAGGCGCTTATGATTCCAGTTCAAGGATAACCATTAAAATTTTAGTTGTAGAAGTGCAGTCAGTGAAATTTATCGAAACAATCGAGTCTCAAAACGGACTTCATTCAAAGTTGTGGGAGGCGTGATAAATCCCCGTGACAAAAACTGCTTCCAGCAAAGCGACCTCCTGCTTTTGTGAACTGAGCAGTATTAGCAGGTGTTTAACATAGCGATGTGTTTACCTGAGCAAATGCAGCTTAGGCATGGAAGTTCAATTTGTCAAATATTTTTTTGCTTTTCTCTGACAAGAGGTGAGGGATGTACCCTTCACTGGTTTATCCTCTACACTTGAGACTTCTTTAGTTTAGTCCTGTTTGTAAAAAGTCTTCCAGTAATAGCGAAATAAAAATTTTTTAAATATATAGAAGTGTTAAAGCGGCGGACAATTATTTGGTTATGGCTATCAAGCAAGGGATAGATGTGGTAAATTGATTCTTCCCCTAGACAGACGTGGAGAATAATCGGCGATATTTTCCCTGCTCCTAATAAACAGGGTGAAAAATACCAGAGGCTTTTTGTCTGATCTCCATCAAGAAAACCTAGATTTAAGTCACTCACTCAAAACGTCTCGCCTAATTATATAAACTTTTATAAAAGTCTTGACTCCATACTCATGAGACCATCAGTCCAGAGTAAAATCCTTACTCCTTTTTCTGTCCCCAACTCCAGTGATTTGAAAAAAAAATAATTTGCAAATTGTTTTTTAAATTCAACAAATATTTTGCTATTATTGGTTCATGATAGTATTTAATATGAAATTACGAAGTCACAAAACCAGTACCAAAGTCCGTACAAGTCCGGCTGCTACTGCTTTGTTGATTCGTAATGTAGAGACAAGAAAATTTGTGTCTCTATCGGCTGGACACAAGGGTGTATGTCTCTAAGACCATCAGCAAATACTATGCTGTCCTAAGCTGGAAATGACGAGTGGGTACAAACCTACAACTCAAGAGCAAGAAAGGCAAGCACTGAAAGTGAAAAACCTGCAATTTATTGTATCTACAACTTTTTAGGAGTAGAACTAACCTGATTTGTAAAGGTGGCTTAAAATTACACCACTACACTAGCGCCAAAAGATTAAAATATTTTTCTTTCTCATGGCGAATGATGGTTAAAAATGCCGTACAATCAACGGAATAAAATTCTGTGACAACCATGATCTCTAATTGAATATGGAAAACCATATATAGAGATACTTGGGCTGATCATATCAGCAGGAATTCACACTTCACCCTCAAGTCTTCAGTAGCTCTGGACATTGGCTAAAAAGCCAAATGTAAAAATCAGGCTACATTGATGAACTGTTTCAAGAGATTAAGGAAATTTTGAACATAATGACAGAAACTGCAACCGCCCCATTAACAGGAAAAGCACTGCTGGCTAAAGTAAAAGAGCTTTCTAATTTACCACGTCGAGAAAGAGCGAAGCAGTGCGGCTATTACACTGTTACCAAGAATAATCAGGTGCGTGTAAATCTCACCGATTTTTATGATGCTTTGTTGTCAGCTAGAGGTATTCCTCTGAGTCCAGAATCTCCTAAAGATGGACGTGGTCGCGAACCGACATACCGGGTTAGTGTTCATCAAAATCGTCAAATCGTGATTGGTGCTACCTATACCAAAGCAATGGGTTTAAAACCTGGTGATGAGTTTGAAATTCGGTTAGGTTACAAGCATATTCATTTGATTCAACTTGGTGAAAGTGATAAAAAATTGACATCATCCGATGTGGAAGCTGATGAAGCTGATTTAGAAAATGAAGAGGAGGAATAAATTTCTCTGAGAGTAGGGGTAAGTTGTAAATAAATCTTTGCTTTCTTATCCCTACACTTCCCTACACCTACAAATAAATAGTATTTGTAGTTTAAAGGTTTGTTCATACAACAAAATAAGATTTGACATTTTGTATGCGTCACGAATTCTAGTAGAGTTTTGAAGGATAAGCAAGAACTCTCTGGGAGCTAGAAATCTATCGTGATTTTTTCGTCTGTTTTCTTTTCACTAATAGAGCCATCAGTCAATAATACATTACTGGCGTTGCTAAAAAATGCGCCAGTAGTATTTTTTGTCATGGCTTTTTTTATGGTTTGGGTAGTATGTTGGTTGCCATTAGCAGCGATATCCGCCTTCATACTTAATTTGCAGCTTAATAAACCTTTACAGCCAGAGCAAAAAATTCCTTTATTGGTATCTCTCTATCTATTAGTACCTTTAATTCTCTGGGGAATTAATTGGTTAGGACTGGGGTCTTTTGCTAATTATGGCTTGGTGGGGAATATTTCTATTTTGCGTTCTTTGTGGCTGGGTTTGGGTTTAGGTGTGTTGGGACTGGTGATAGTGTTTACCTGTCAATTTTGGCTAGGTTGGTGCTATTTAGAAAAATCAAATATTAAATTAATTCCGGGAATTTTGCTACCAATTTCTTTGGTGGCTTTGTTTGTAGGTGGGATAGAAGAGTTATTATTTCGGGGTTTTTTATTGACAACCCTGGAGAAAGACTACCCGATCTGGTTAGCAGCGATTATTTCTAGTTTGATTTTTGCCTTGCTGCATTTGGTTTGGGAACAAAAAGAAACGATACCGCAACTACCTGGTTTATGGCTGATGGGAATGGTGTTGGTAGTGGCCAGGTTAGCTGATGGTGGTAGTTTGGGGATAGCTTGGGGACTTCATGCGGGTTGGGTATGGGCGATCGCTACCATAGATACAGCAGGATTAATAACTTATACAGGGAAAGTCTCAGAATGGGTTACAGGTAAAAACAAAAAACCCCTAGCCGGATTAGCTGGGGTTCTGTGTGTTCTGGTAACAGGAATAATTCTTTGGTGGTTTGTTGAGATTTAGGCATTGGGTAGGAAAAAACTAATCACCAATCACCAATTACCAATTACCTAACCCCCAAAACCAGGAATTAAACGTTTTAGAGCGCGACCAGCTACATCACCATATCGCAATTCACCACAAAGGATTTTACCCATAGTTTGAGCGCCAGAGGGACGTTTAACACCGACTTTGTAGCCAATACCAGGGAAGCGATAAAATGCGCCGGCTAATTTTTGCGCCCAAGCCATTTCTGAACCCCATTGTTCATGAATAGCCTCAGTGTAGTTTTCCAAGGCGTTGATATCACCACTAAGCGCCTCATTAATGAATTGTGCGGCTAGGACACCGCTAAAAATTGAGGGGCGAATACCTTCTGCGGTAAAGGGGTCAACAACACAAGCAGCTTCACCGGCTAAAACAGCATTTTGGGTATGCAGTTTTTGATTACCATCCCATAAGGATATGGGATAACCATATTGTTTGCTGGTTTTAATATCTACATTAAAATATTTGGCATACTCATCCAAAATTTTTTTAAAGTCCTGGGGTTCGCCACCAATAAACGTTCCGACTCCGAGAGAGTAACCGTCAGCTTTGGGAAAATTCCAGATATAACCGTTTTTGACTAAACCAAACTCAAAGTGAATTGTGGATTTATTCTCTACATTTGCCGGAATTTCTGCTTCTAATGCTCCTGCTAAACGACGTTTCCGGTCTTTGAAACCTAGCCATTTGGGCATTGAACCTTTAACACCATCCGCAGCAATTAAGTAGTGACCTGTGACTTGTCCGTTAGCCGTATTAACTTGCCAATAATCACTTTTAAACTCAATACCTGTAACTTCTGTATTGTCTCGTAGTTCTGCCCCTTGTTTTTGAGCTTGTTGAACGAGAAAATGGTCGAATACATCTCGCCGCACCATCCAGACTGGTTCTTTGGTGGCAATTTTTGCTTCTACAGAATCGTCTAATTTCCAGGTGAAACGTATAGAATCAGCTTTGACGGAAATTGCAGGGCTAAAGTCAAAATCAAACCATTGAGCGATCGCTGGTGACACACCACCACCACAAGGTTTATATCTGGGCAGAGATGCTTTTTCTAAAACTAATACTGAGCGTCCCTGTTTGGCTAAATGATAAGCTGCTGATCCACCCGCCGGACCAGCACCAACAATGATACATTCGTACATAAATAAGGGAATAGGGAATAGGTAGGAGGCAGGGAGCAGGGAGCAGGGAGCAGGGGAGGTTAATAACCCCATCACCAGTCCCCAGCGATGCACTGAGCTTGTCGAAGTGTCCCCAGTCCCCAGTCCCCAATTTAGACGGTTGTAATGTCTTTTTCCTTCTCTGCCAGCAAGTCGTCGATTTTCGCTGTATATTTGTTGGTTAGTTTTTGTAGTTTATCTTGCTGATCTCGTGATTCGTCTTCGGAAATTTCCGCAGCTTTTTCTTGTTTACGAATTGAGTCAAGAGCATCACGACGGATATTGCGAATACCAACTCGACCTTCTTCGGCATACTTAGCAGCGAGTTTAGCAAATTCTCTACGACGGTCAGATGTCAAAGGTGGGATGTTCAAACGAATTACAGAACCATCATTGCTGGGGGTTAAACCGACATCTGACAAGGAGATTGCCTTTTCCACCATATTCAGACTCTTCTTGTCATAAGGCTGAATGAGAATGGTTGAGGCATCTGGTGTGGAAATGTTGGCCAGAGATTTTAGAGGTGTTGGTGAACCGTAGTAGTCCACCTGTACTTTATCGAGTAGGCTCGCATTGGCGCGGCCAGTGCGAATGGTGTTAAAAGCTCGTTGAGTAGCCTCAACGGTTTTTTGCATCGTACTTTCAGCTTCAGCTAATTTCACAAGAACCTCCCACAAGAGTGCCAATAGATTCTCCCATTACTGCACGGTGAATATTTCCTCGCGTTGTTAGGTCAAATACCAGAATGGGAATATTATTTTCTTTACATAAGGCAATTGCGGTACTATCCATGACTCGCAAATCTTCAGCCAAAACGTGGGCGTAAGTGAGGGTTGTGTAACGTTTGGCTTCAGGATAAATAGTGGGGTCAGCATCGTAGATTCCGTCTACTTTGGTGGCTTTAAAAATCACTTCTGCTTCTATTTCTGCTGCTCTTAATGCCGCAGTGGTATCTGTGGTAAAGAAGGGATTTCCTGAACCAGCACCAAAAATTACCACCCGTCCTTTTTCTAAATGACGGATGGCACGACGACGAATATACGGTTCTGCTAATTCTTGCATAGCGATCGCTGTTTGTACCCGCGTCTGTATTCCTATCCTTTCTAGCGAGTCTTGTAGCGTCATGGCATTCATTACCGTGGCAATCATTCCTATGTAGTCAGCGGTTGCTCTGTCCATTCCCGCTGATGCTGCCTTAACGCCTCTGAAAATGTTGCCACCGCCAACTACGATAGCGACTTGAACGCCAGTGGCTACCACCTCTGCCAACTCTTCGGCTATTCCCTTGACTACTTCTGGATCAATGCCATAGCCCATGTTGCCCATCAAGGCTTCACCGCTCAGTTTAAGTAAAACCCGTCGGTAATTCGTTCCCATGAAGTTACGTTTTATTTTATCAAATAAGTTGCAATTGCCTCCAATTTAAGATAGCAGTACAGTGGCAATCTGTGTCTAGTTCTGCGTTATTTTCGCCATACTAATGGCGTTCCCAGTTGTGGGGTTTGTGCTGGCTGGATTTCTTGACCTTCAAATAAAGAGGCGATCGCATTTCTTAAAAAATCTTCCCCAGTCGCTGATGGATCTTGAGGGTGTTCGTCAATTTGTCCTTTATAGCGCACAATCCCTTCATTATCAATTAAAAAAGCCGTTGGTGTGCTAACAGCACCAAAGCTACGAGTTACATCTTGTGTTGTGTCCCATAGGTAGGGGAAATTTAATTCATGGCGCTGGGCAAAAACTTTCATATCTTCAAAGTTTGAGCCAGGGTTTATATCTTCCCCAGGATTCACATCATTACCATTTAGTCCAATGAGTGTAAAGCTGCTAGGTGAAAATTCTGTTTGAATTTTTTTCAGCCTGTCTATATACTTTTTTACATAAGGACAGTGGTTAGACATAGAAATTACACATACTGAGCGTAAATTATCTAGATAACGGCTGAGATGGTGTACACTGCCATCAATTCCTGGCAACTCAAAATCTGGTGCGTAGCTTCCGATAGGAGTATCAATTGTTTCTAGTATATTCATTGTTTTTTGCCAGAAGGAACTAGGAACAAAAACTTATGCAAATTCAGCGTTAGTTTTTTAGATGCTAAACTAAGCCTTAGTATTTGTTTTCTATCCAAATTCATTTTATATACTAATTGAGTTAGCGTAAATTGTAAAACCTCCTGAATTTGGGATTTATGCTATTTTGAACATCCACAATGTTGTTTTTTGGGTAAATTTTCTGTAATAACCCTGTAAAGTATCATATATTTCTCTAATTCTCATGTAGTATGCCAAGCTCAAAATTCCAGGTTTGTCCTATGCTAGATATCTAAAATATGGGCAAAAATCTATTTAACATTAATTCTATTTAACATTTAATTTTGAGTTGTTTAGTGATATGGGTGAAACAGTGTTTTTTAGTGTTGTTATACCAACTTATAATCGGTTGCCAATTTTGCAGAAGTGCCTCCGCGCTTTAGAAGTACAGAATTTCAAGGATACAACTCTTGTAGAAGGGTATGAGATTGTTTTAGTGGATGATGGTTCTACCGATGGGACTTTAGACTGGTTAGCTGAACATCAAGATCAGTTTCCTCATGTGCGGTGTTTTCAACAGGATCATGCTGGTCCTGCGGCGGCGCGAAATTTGGGTGTAGAAAAAGCTGCGGGTGATACGATTATTTTTATTGATAGTGATTTGGTGGTTTTGTCTAATTTCTTCCAAGCTCATAGTAATGCTTTATTGCAAGGAAGAGAGAAATTAGGAAACGACGCTTTTTTTACCTACGGTGCGGTAATTAATACTTGCAATTTTGAAAATCCCACTTCTGAACCTTATAAAATCACAGATTTTTCTGCGGCTTTTTTTGCTACGGGTAATGTGGCTATTCCTAAACATTGGTTAGAAAAAGCAGGTTTATTTGATACTGGATTTCAACTTTATGGATGGGAAGATTTAGAATTAGGTGTGAGGTTAAAAAATTTAGGTTTGCAATTAATTAAATGTCCTCAAGCTGTGGGTTATCATTGGCATCCACCCTTTAGTCTACAACAAATTGATAATTTAATTGATAAGGAAATTCAACGGGGAAGGATGGGAGTTTTGTTTTATCAAAAACATCCGACTTGGGAAGTGAAAATGATGATTCAAATGACTTTGTTTCATCGTTTATTGTGGGGGATACTTTCTTTAAATGGGTTGTTTAATGAAAGAACTAGCGCCCCTTTATTGCAATGGTTGATTAATTTGGGTAAGCCGCAGTTAGCTTTGGAAATTGCGCGGATTTTTTTGAATTGGTATAATGTGAAGGGGGTTTATCAGGCTTATGGTGAGATGATGAATAAATGATTGTTTCGCGCAAAGAGTCAAAGGAGCAAAGAAGAGAAAAAGGGATATAATAGAAGAAGTGTGATATTTTTCTACTAAGGGTAGAAATCCTCATCTAAAATTTGCTCTACTGAGAAGGGAGAAGTTAGAGGATATTTATTTTCTGATGGTATGGTAATTCCAAATTTAGCCAGTTTACCTTCTTTTATGGCAAGTTTACGCGCATCGGGGTAAGATTTTTCTAATGCTTCTGTTAAGTAATTTTTGAGAGATGGGGTATCTGTTAAATTATCAATCACTCGTTGACGATGTTCGACGACGGAACTATACCAACTTGCTTTCATTGTCTCTGGTACATTATGTTGAACTTTTAATTTAAGGAGGTGAGTTAATAAGATTTTTAGGTTGCTTTTTAGTGCATTTTTTTCTGATTTACCCAACTCTATTAACTCCTCTATCAAATGATCAATATCCAGGGATGCAAATTCATGATTTTGTAATTGTTGAATTGTTGCATCTATCCATAATTGTAAGTCTTGATCATATAGGGTGTTAGACATCTTTCCGACCTATTTGTTTAAGAGTTGTGATATTTAATATTTTAACATACATTTTTTAGATATTCTCTCAATACGGGGGTGAGATGAAATAATCTTTCGTCGTTTTCTGATTTGGTTAATAAAAATCGTCGTGTTAATGATTGTATACTGTTGATTATTTCTAGAGATGAGAGGGATAATAGCTTTTTGATTTCTTCTCTGGATAGAGGTTGATCATTTTGACTGATTTTTAATAGTGTTTGTTTTTCAATATTGGTTAATCTCTCCCAGGTTAAGAGGATGTTTGATTTGATATCTTCTGTTAAGATTAAATTGTTTTCTTGGATAAATTCTGCAATTTCACCT
Source organism: Sphaerospermopsis sp. LEGE 00249 (assembly GCF_014299995.1). Lineage (NCBI taxonomy): Bacteria > Bacillati > Cyanobacteriota > Cyanophyceae > Nostocales > Aphanizomenonaceae > Sphaerospermopsis > Sphaerospermopsis sp. LEGE 00249. Next base: position 19,035 of record NZ_JACJUZ010000006.1, read on the forward strand.
TGAAATACATCTTTTATTAAAATGCTGATATATTGTAAATATCGAGGATGAGTTTCGTATAAGTTTATTAGGTTTAACCAATGTTCTTGATTTTGCAATCTTTGATTTTTTAATATTTCTGTAGCTGCATTACCTAAACCTGATAATTCTAAGGAATGAATGGGGTAAATTTCATCATCTAAGGATATCAGTTCTTGGCATTTTTCTTGACTAATCAAAATTACACAGCTTTGATTTTCTATTGCTGTGATCATTTGTAGGTTGGGTTGACGTTAGAAAACCCAACTAACTACACTTAAATATAAATTACAACTTCCTCCTCTTTCCATAGCTAATAATTTTTATCAACCATAAAAACCCTTTATTTATAAACATCTCACCGCGCACCAATAGCCATGATCACATATAATTGATTAACAGTATTCTCAATAAACAAAATCCTATATTTACCAACTCTTAAACGACTTTCTTCTCTACCCTTCAATGGTTTAATATCAAGATTTTCTGTTCCTGTGATTAAACCATCCAACGCACGAATAATTCTTACTTGATCTTCAACTCTTAATCGTTCAAGATATTTTGGGCAGGTTTTAAGATAATATAATCAAGCAAAATCTTCTCCTAGTAATTGACGCTTTAACTCCTGAGATGAAATTCCTTTATCTTTTCCTGTAAGATAATCTTGTAATGCAGATGCACTCATATCTAACAATTCATCATCTACATCTTCATCATTGTCATTAGTCTGTTGATCAGCAACATTTATTTTCTGAATAAACTCTAATACATAACTCAATTTTTCATCAGGAATGAGGCTGATTTGTTTTAATATTTCTTGACGAATAATGCTAGAATTAGTCATAAATCAAACTCCTATTTTTTGTCACATAACTATTATGTGTGTAAAATTATCATCAAGGTGAAACTTAATCTTGTTTGACATTTTCACCCTTATAACATTTATTATTGTTGATTTAACCATCCCTGTAAATTAGATACTTTACTAAAATAATTAATTCCCACATTAGCTAATACCTGTTGAATATTAGTATTACCAAAATCCTTAGTATTTTCACTAAAAAATACCTTCGACATTGATAAATTATTCTGAGCATGAGCTAAAATCACCTGTAAAATAAAATCATCTCGCTTTTGATTTTTACCAGGTATTAAAGGAGTATTTAAGGTACTTTCCAACATTTCAATTCTGGGTTCAATCAATTCACCATGATTTTTCAGATATTCGAGAATCTTCAAAAATAGGTTTCTAAAATCAGTTAATATGTCATCATAATCAATTAAGGAACTTTCTAAGTAGTTGACAAAAGAGGTAGAGTTAGATAATTCTTTATTTCTTTTTGCTTCATTCATCTCTATTTGAAGAGTTTGAGAAAAAGATTGACTACGTTTGTCTTCTCTTTCTATTGCTACTAGGGTTTCCATCAAGCAAATACTCGGTATCACAAACTTGAGTTTATCTGAAGACTGATAAACAAAATCTTCTAATTCTTTATTTCTTCCTTTGGCAATTGCCATAATGGAATTAGTTTCCAAATAAATAATTATCATAATAATTGTAGCTCCTCTGTAGTTATATCATCCAAAAGAGCAAATAAACCAATTTCTTTCATTTCTTCAATGTAAGGAGGATTTTCACTTTTCCAATGATAATCTAAATCTCTTAACCAGGATTGAAGCAAAGTGATTAAAGTAAATTGATAAATGATTACTTCAATACTTTTTGGACTATAAAATCCTAAAACTTTTTTGGTTTCTAATCTGGAAACTTCTGCAAAATTCGGACTTTTAAAGATTCTGATCACATCGGAGTTAGCAAACATTAAAAAAGGAATATTTTGGTATTGTTCCATTTTTAATATATCCAGTTCTGGGGAAGCATACATGGCGGAAAATCTTACATCTATCATCAAAATAGGTTGTTCATCTTTATCTTTGACAAGAATAGCAGGATCAAAATCAATTGCTGTGGGTGGTTTAATTATGCTCATGGATTTTTACCTGTTGATTTAAGATGATTGACATTGTTATTATAACTCAACTTCACTATATCTAAATACAGAAATATTTATTGTTTGAATTTTATTGTTTGAATTTTATTGTTTGAATTTTATTCACATAGTTTCTTTTATTTGCTGATTTTTGTTGTTATTAGTCAGTTTTTTCAGACTTGTGCCAAAAACAGCTATTTGATAATTAACCAATTTCTTAAAAATTCTGACTCCTGACTCCTGTACGGGCGTTCGCGAAGCGTGCTGGAAGCATCAGCATTCGGTTGATAAATTTTCGATTTTTACCCAATAGACCTGTCCGAATGCTTCGCCCCTACTGACTCCTGACTCCCGACATTTCAAAATATTTCTGCAAAATTGCCACAATTGTGCTACCCTAGTATGGTTGTCTAAATTCCGCACATCCGGGAATTCGGGTGTTTCCACTGTGGAAATACACCTGGATGGAGGTTTAACCCGAATAGGAGCTATAAAATATGCCAGTCGTTTCTTTGGCTCAGATGATGGAGTCAGGTGTTCACTTTGGGCATCAAACCCGACGTTGGAACCCGAAGATGTCTCCTTACATCTACACTGCTCGCAATGGTGTACACATCATTGACTTAGTGCAAACCGCACAGTTGATGGATGACGCATACAACTATATGCGGACACAAGCAGAACAAGGTAAAAAATTCTTGTTTGTGGGTACAAAGCGCCAAGCAGCAGGAATTATTGCACAAGAAGCTAACCGTTGTGGTTCTCACTACATTAACCAGCGTTGGTTGGGTGGAATGCTCACCAACTGGGCTACCATTAAAACCAGAGCAGAACGTCTAAAAGATTTAGAACGTCGGGAAGAAAACGGCGCATTAGACTTATTGCCTAAGAAAGAAGCTTCAATGCTGCGTCGGGAAATGGCGAAGCTACAAAAATACTTGGGCGGCATTAAAAATATGCGGAAAGTGCCTGACATTGTGGTAATTGTTGACCAACGTCGGGAATATAACGCTGTTCAAGAATGCCAAAAACTGGGTATTCCCATTGTGTCTATGTTAGATACAAACTGTGACCCAGATGTTGTAGATATTCCCATTCCAGCTAATGATGATGCAATCAGATCGATTAAACTGATTGTTGGTAAATTAGCAGATGCTATTTATGAAGGCCGTCATGGTCAGCTGGAAGTAGAAGAAGATTACGAAGATTACGAAGGCGCTGAGGAAGAGTACGACTACGATGAAAGTGAGTACACTGACTCAATGATGAGCGATGACGACGAAGAATAAGGACTAAACAATTTTGGATTTTGGATTTTGGATTTTTTGGGAAAAGTCCGTTGTTTTGGGTGCAACAAATCTCAAATCGTTCATTTCCAATGTCTAAGCTGCATCTGTTTGTGGTGCAGCCAATCGAAAATCTAAAATTGGCAGAGGCTAAATTTAAAATTCATCGCTTTTCTGTACGTAGTTCTCATCAGAGGACTTGCAGCCGTCGGGCAGACGGTGATGCTTGCTGAGGGTAAATTTCTTGGAATTACTTTGAAGCAAGAATCCCCCGGCTTCTAGCCGTGGGGAATGTCAATAGCCCTGAGTAAGATAGAAATACTCAACACCCGTGAGCGATTATAACTCTAGGTCAAGTTAGGATAGGAATTGAGGCAACATGGCGGAAATATCTGCAAAACTCGTCCAAGAGCTACGCCAAAAAACTGGTGCCGGCATGATGGACTGCAAAAAGGCGCTGAAGGAAAATGATGGCAATATCGACGCAGCTATAGACTGGCTACGTAAAAAAGGCATCGCTTCAGCGGGTAAAAAGAGCGATCGCGTGGCAGCAGAAGGTTTAGTAGACACCTACATTCAACCTGATGGTAAGGTGGGTGTACTGATAGAAGTCAACTGTCAAACTGATTTTGTTGCCCGTAACGACGCTTTTAAAACTTTAGTTAAGAATCTAGCACAACAAGCTGCGACTGCGGATAGTGTTGAGTCTTTGCTGGCTCAACCCTACATTGAAAAGGCAGAAGTAACTGTAGATGAATTTATCAAAGAAAGTATTGCTACCTTGGGTGAAAATATCCAGGTGCGACGCTTTGTAAACTTCTCTCTTGGTGACACACCAGGAGTAGTAGACAGCTACATTCACACTGGTGGTAGAGTAGGTGTGTTACTGCAAGTAATCGCTAAAACAGACGATGCTGCTGGTAACGAAGAGTTTAAAAAATTTGCTAAAAATGCAGCAATGCAAGTTGCCGCTTGCCCCAATGTTGAGTATGTTAGTGTAGACCAAATTCCTGCCGAAACTGTCCAAAAAGAAAAGGACATTGAAATGGGTAAGGAAGACTTGGCGAATAAACCAGAGAACATCAGAGAAAAAATTGTTCAAGGACGGATTGAAAAACGCCTAAAAGAATTAACTTTGTTGGATCAACCTTATATCCGTGATCAAAGCATTTCTGTAGCAGACTTAGTGAAGCAAGTTCAGTCTAAAGTCGGTGAAGACATTACAGTGCATGGCTTTGTGCGATATGTACTGGGTGAAGGCATTGAAAAACAAGAAAGTAACTTTGCTGAAGAAGTAGCTGCTCAAATGGGCGCTAAGTAATGGCGCTAAGTAATTTAGTTATGAGTCAGTAGTCAGTAGTTAGTTATTAATAGTATGTTATTAACTGAAGCTGCTGGACTAAAGATTTTTGACTAATGATTAAATCAGTACACAGTAGACAGGTCAGACAGTTTATGGTAAAATGAATGTTGATGACACTGATAACTGATAACTGATATTTGTAAAATCACAGGTCTGGCAAATTTTGCTGACCTGTATTTTATTGACAATTATTATTACAATTGGAGTAATTCAAAACTCTAGATAATCTGGATAATTATTTTCACTGCAAAATACAATTCAGGTGGAGAAAAAAAGGAAGATATGGCCAGAGCAATTGAGCGAATAGAAGGGGATATCACAGCCATAAAACAAGCGATTAGAGCGATCGCCACAGAACTCCACAGCAATTATGTCAATTATTTAACTATCCTGGGTGAAGCTTTACAAAAACAGTTAATTTTGGCAGTTTATCACGTTTGTACTCAAGGATATCCTGATAAATTTCTCAAATTGTCACTGAATCAGCGACAACAATTGCAACAAGGCATTCGTAAATTAGGACAAAAAGGCGCACAACAGTTGCTTGTTTATCTTCAAGGTGGAGATACGGAAGAAGCTGAAGAAACCGAGGAATTTGAGGAAACTGAGGAAACTGAAGAAACTGAAGAAACTGAAGAAACTGAAGACAGTAAAAACGATCCTCAATCGAAAATAGAAAAGCAAAAATATTTAGATCCTTCCAACCCCATAGAAGTGGCACAATGGCATCAAGATTTAGAGGAAGGAATTCAGAATACCCTGATAAAAGTTTCCCAGGATGCCAATTCTTTAATTCAAAAAGTGGGAATTTTACCGAAAAAACTACCAGAACCGATTTTAGCAGCAGCTGCAGCAGCAGTTTCAGAAGCTTCTGGGGAAGTAATACCGGGTCCGCCTAATCTATTAAATTTAGTAATTGAAATCAGTAGTGACGATGAATCAGAAGATTCTAGCTTGACACAGCTGATAACCCTGAACTTGCGACTAGGAGACATTGAATTTGCTGATAACACACTCTTGTCAGCACGCAAACAAATTCGTAATATTTTACTGCAACTGAATAAATTAGGAAAAGAATATCAAAAGAAACACAGAGAATTGAAAATTGCGGAAGCGGAAGCGGCTTGGCGTGCGAGTTGGTTTGAGGACTAACTTATAGGTGATTGGTGACTGGTGACTGGTGATTGGGTAGAATTAACTAACAACTAATGACTAATGACTAATGACTAACAACTAACAACTAATGACTAACAACTAATGACTAACAACTAATGACTAATGATACTCCCGATTGGATAAGATTGGATAAAGCCTTGGCGGTAGAGGCTGAAAATGGGTTTGTAGATTTGATGGGTAGACAATATCGCTTCAGTGAATTTCTCAGTTTAACCTTTGGGAAGTTTCCTCAAAGTTTACCAGCAAAAGAGCGATCGCGCTGGCATCATATCGCCTTTCAATTTGCTGAATATCCAGATTTAGCAGTAGAAATTAGACAGCAGTTAGTTGCTGAAGTTAAAACCTATCTTTATCAATTACAACAACAATTAGAATCGGGTGAACAGCAACATCAAGACATAAAAAAACAAGAAATCAAAAAACAGGAAATTAAAACTCAGGAAATTAAAACCCAGGAAATTAAAACCCAGGAAAAAAATTATTCAACAAAAACAGTTAAAACAACTCCTATTGTGACTGAAACCAGTCGGAGACTAGCGCCAAAAATTGAGCAAAAACTCAGCGATTTACCAGAAATTGGCATCAAGAGAGCAGAAAATTTATCTCGTTTAGATTTATCAACAGTGAGAGATTTACTGTTTTATTATCCTCGTGATTATATTGATTATGCTCGTCAAGTTAACATTCAAGAATTACAAGGAGGTGAAACAGTAACTATCATCGCCGAAGTTAAGCGTTGTAATTGTTTTACCAGTCCTAAAAATCAAAAGTTATCAATTTTAGAACTATTATTAAAAGATAAAAGTGGACAAATAAAAGTTAGTAGATTTTATGCCGGTGCTAGATTTAGTAGTCGTGGTTGGCAAGAAAGTTTAAAACGACGTTATGCTGTGGGTAGTGTGGTGGCTGCTTGTGGTTTAGTGAAAGCCAGTAAATATGGTTTAACCTTAGATAATCCCGAAATAGAAGTATTAGCAAATCCTGGTGATGCGATAGAATCTTTTACTATTGGGCGGGTTGTACCGATTTATGGTTTAACGGAAGGAGTTGTTGCAAATACCGTCAGACAAGCGGTAATGGCAGCTTTACCTGCGGCAGCAAATTTAAAAGATCCCTTACCAGTTGGTTTAAGAAAAAAATATGAATTAATGGAATTAAAAGATGCAATTCCTAATATTCATTTTCCTAAAGATAGTGATACTTTAAAATATGCTCGTCGGCGTTTAGTATTTGATGAATTTTTCTATTTACAACTGGGTTTATTACAACGTCAGAAACAAGCCAAGGCAATTCAAACAAGTGCCGTTTTAGCAACAAAAGGCAAATTATTAGAACAATTTAACGAGATTTTACCTTTTAAATTTACTAATGCTCAACAAAGAGTTATTAACGATATTCTCAATGATTTACAAAAACCTACACCCATGAATCGTTTAGTTCAAGGTGATGTAGGTTCGGGTAAAACTGTGGTAGCTGTAGTTGCGATTTTAGCAGCAATTCAATCTGGTTATCAAGCAGCTTTGATGGCTCCCACTGAAGTATTAGCAGAACAACATTATAGAAAGTTAGTTAGTTGGTTTAACCTGTTACATTTACCAGTTGAATTATTAACAGGTTCAACAAAAACAGCAAAAAGAAGAGAAATTCATTCTCAGTTAGAAACAGGTAAATTACCTCTTTTAGTGGGAACTCATGCGTTAATTCAAGATAAGGTAAATTTTCAACGTTTGGGTTTAGTTGTCATTGATGAACAGCATCGTTTTGGGGTAGAACAAAGGGCAAAATTACAGCAAAAAGGTGAACAACCCCACGTTTTAACCATGACTGCAACTCCTATTCCTAGAACATTAGCTTTAACAGTTCATGGTGATTTAGATGTGAGTCAAATTGATGAATTACCACCAGGAAGACAAGCAATTAAAACATCTTTGTTAACTGGTCAACAAAGACCCCAAGCTTATGATTTAATAAGAAGAGAAATTGCCCAAGGTAGGCAGATTTATGTAGTTTTGCCTTTGGTGGAAGAGTCGGAAAAATTAGATTTGCGTTCAGCAATAGATGAACATCAAAAATTACAAGAAAGCGTTTTTCCTGAGTTTCAAGTGGGGTTATTGCATGGAAGAATGACTTCAGCAGAAAAAGAGGAAGCTATTAATAAATTTCGGGATAATGAAACTCAGATTTTAGTTTCTACTACGGTGGTAGAGGTGGGTGTGGATGTTCCTAACGCGACGGTGATGTTAATTGAACACGCGGAGAGATTTGGGTTATCACAGTTACATCAATTACGGGGGCGTGTGGGACGGGGTGCAGCGCAGTCCTATTGTTTATTGATGAGTAGTTCCAGAAGTCCTGATGCACAACAACGGTTGATGGTGCTGGTACAGTCTCAGGATGGGTTTTTTATTTCGGAAATGGATATGCGTTTTCGTGGTCCTGGGGAAGTGATGGGGACTAGACAATCTGGAGTAGCGGATTTTACTTTAGCTAGTTTGGTAGAAGATGAGGATGTGTTGCTGTTAGCGCGACAAGCAGCAGAGAAGGTGATTGATATGGATGCGAGTTTAGCGCGTTGGACTCTGATGCGGGATGAGTTGCAGTATAGGTATACGCGGTTAATGGGGGGAGCAATTTTGACTTAGAATAATTGAGGAAATTCTTTAATTACAGGAAATCAAAATAACTTAATGGCAAAAATACCTTTTACAGACAAGGAAATGGAGAAAGCTTGGCTGAGAAATATATCTGCTTATTACAAAACACCTCAACCTCATACCAATGCCCATCGGTTATTATTATTTTATGCCGTCGAATGTGGTCTTAAAGCAATTTTCATGAAAAAAAAGCGTTGTCCTCGCACGGATTTGGATTTATGCCAAGAAATTATTGAATGCGGACATAATATCAATGATATGTTAGATTGTGTAGAAGCACAAGGCGACTTAAAACTACCTGAAATACGGATAGAGGATATACCCGATAAAAGGAATAATAAAAAGAATAAACAAGAAAAGAGAAGATTAGATAGTGGACAAATTAACCAAATATGGAGATATGGCGCAAATATTATTGGTATAATTACTAAAAAAGAAGAAAAACCACAAACCGATGAATATATAGAAAATAAACTGTTAGAAATATCAAAATGGATTGCAAAGGAAATTGACAAATTATGAATGAACTAAAAAAAATAAAATTATTTACTTGGCTTGATGTCAGAAGAATTATTCGTCAAAAAACCAGCTACGTTACTAATCTACCAAAAGGAATATTAAAAATACGTTGTTACTCGGATAGCTTGGAAATATATCTTTCCACAGAAGAAGATCAAGATACAGTTATTCATCATTTAAAGAATTGGTTTAAAGACTGGTATCAAGAAGAAGAATCCTTGATTTTTCTAGATATTGGAGATGCAACATTACCTGTAGAATTTATCATTGGTGAAGAACCTTATATAACTGATGTTGAAATTCGTCCTTTTTGGGAAGAAATTGCATATTTGAAAAGTGAATCAGAAACAGAAAATGCCATTCAGCAGGTTGTTAAACTGCCAGAAATGTCCCCTAATAACTGTAATTTAATAGCCTTCTATTCTTTTAAAGGTGGTGTGGGGAGAACTTTAAATTTAGCAGCGCATCTTTTCGCTTTACTAGATAGAGCTAAAGAGTTAAATCAACCGATCAAAATACTTGTCATAGATGCTGATTTAGAAGCTCCTGGCCTTACATATTGGAATGCTTCGGAAAGCCAAAAACCAGAAGTTTCATTTATTAATTTTTTAGAGGTTTATCATTATTCACCGATTGATAGAGAAGAAGCTCTGTCATTATTTGCCAAAGAGGTAAAAAAATCAGCTAAAAATGAAGGACAATCTAGTATATATTTCCTACCAGCATTTCTTAAACACGAAGACTTATTAGATACTCCTATTTTACCTGAACATTTGGTAAGAGGTATAGATGGAGTTTGGGAATATGGGAATGCTCTTTATAGTTTAGGTGCAATTTTGGCAGTAGATTATATTTTTATTGATTTGAGAGCAGGTTTAAGTGAAATCTCAAGTCCGATAATTTTTGATCCTCGAATACAGCGTTTTTTGGTGACAACTATTAATGATCAATCTATTCAAGGTACAAGTCTGGTTTTAAAACAAATTGGTAAAGTTGCACCACCAGAAGCAGAAGTTCAAAATAAAACATACTATGATCCAACTATAATTATTAGTATGTTAAAAGAAGAATTTAAAGAATTACCAAATTTTAACAATGCTGTGACAGACTTAGTTTATGCTTATGGGCAAGATAAAGATGATAAATTATCAAATGAGAAAAGACTAGAAATTAAAGAAGCCTATTTTGCTGAGGAACTATTGTATATCAATAATTGGGATGATGCAAGATCAAAGTTAGAAAGAGGAACTACGGTAAGAGAAAATGCTCTAAATTGGGCAAATCAGCAATTAGTCATTGAGGATCAAGAAATTACGGAAAATATAGAAGAAATAAAATCACGTCAAAAACAAGAAGTAACCAAACTAAGAGATTTATGTCAAAAGTATGAATATGCTGAATCGGGAGAAGGGGAAGATTTATTAATCACAGAACCTTTGCAAAATTTGGCAACTAATTTTCAAGATGAATTACCTCATGTAATATCAATTGGAGCAAAAGGAGCAGGAAAAACATTTAATTATATTCAGCTTGCACGGTTTAAATATTGGGAAAAGTTTATTAATAAAATTAGTAAACTTTCTCATGAAATAATTAATGAAACTGTTACTCAAACACATATTTTTCCTTTTTTGGAATCACGTACACTCAAAGAAAATGCTAATACTGTCATCAGTGAAGCTAGAAATGAGACAAGAATAGCATTAGATAATCATGTTCCTGAATTTAAACATTCCGAATATGTAGATAGGATCAAGAACACACTAGATATTGAAGATTGGAATGAACCACGATGGACTCAATTCTGGGTTGGTGAAATTGCCAAATCAATTGGCATGAGTGAAAATATAGATAATCCTCATACTTTGAGTAATATAAATCAATATTTAAGAAATAAAGAATTAAAAATTATCTTTTTGTTTGATGGATTAGAAGATATTTTCTCTGATATTGCTGCTAATGAAAAACAGCGTATAGCTTTAAAAGCGTTGATTGATGATTTACCGAAGAAATTATCAGAAATTAGGCAATCTCACCTGGGTATAATCATTTTCTTGCGTCGTGATTTTCTCAGATATACAATTACTCAAAACTTAGGACAATTTGAAAATCTTTACCGTTCCTATGATTTATATTGGAATCACGAATCTTTCTTGAGGTTAGCTTATTGGATTTGTAGTGAATCTAATGTTATTGGCGCAGAAAAAGGTAATATTTATAGTATAACTAAAGAAAATCTGATTACTGAATTAGAAAATTTATGGGGTAAAACTCTGGGTACTGAAAAATCTAAAGAAGCATATACAGCTTCTTGGGTATTTGCAGCTTTAACTGATTTTAAGGGTAAACTTCAGGCGAGAGATATTGTGCGCTTTTTGCATTATGCAGCTAAGATTACATTAGATAATGCTAAAGATGTAAACTTTGAAAAGTGGTATACAAATCGACTATTACCTCCTCAAGCTATTCGCCGAGCTTTAAAACCATGTAGTGAAGAAAAGGTGAGAGAAGCTACAGAAGAATATCCAGCTTTTAAAAAATGGGTAGATGAACAACTTCCTCCTGCTTCTGAAAGAAAAATACCTTTTGCTGTCGAGCAGTTCAACATGGATCAGCAAACTGTAAGAATGTTAGAAGAAATGGGGGTAATTTATGAAGATAAAGAAAAAGAGGAAATAGCGCGATTTTATATGCCGGAAATTTTTCGAGAAGGTTTAGGTTTTTCTGGTCAAGGTGCAAGACCTCGAATAGTAGCATTAAAGCGTAGGGTACTAGGGAAAGGCATTTTGTAATATTTGTCACTGTTCGGCTGACGCTCACGGCGAAGCCTGTCACCTGTCACCTACTCACTAAACTCCATCGTCTCGATAAACTCTAAAATATTCTGTTTAATATCCTCCGCTTCATCCAAAATAGGACCAGGACTATCACCATTGAAAAATGTCCGCTGACTGCTAACTATATACAAAAAGTCACCATTGATGAAAGCTAACAAACCCCGATAAGCATCTAATCTAATGGCATTGCCGTTAGTTTCTTGTTTGGAAATTGTTGAACCTTTGGGCATATCAACTAATACATAATAATAACCTTTTAAGGTATCTTGTAAATATTCTGTATACTTGATTTCTGCACCTGGGACATTAACAAAAATGGCTTGTGGTAAATATTTTTCGATTAAAATAGAGTGGAGATATGTTTCCTGTCCCTGAGATTCCATTGTTGCTAAATGTTCGGTTGGAAGAGGATAATAATCAATTCTCAGTAAAGTTCCAACATCATCAGAAAAGCCAACTATTCCTTCTTGACTTTGAATTTTTCCTCCCTGTTCTGGGGTAACTGGTATGGGAACAATAAAATTACCCAAAGGTGATTGATATATTTCTTGCCCAAATTCATCTAATAATATTGTTTCCTGTTCTATGTCTACATATTCTTCTTGATATTCTGCTTCTTCTATTGCAGCTATGATTTCTTTGATCATTTCTTCTGCTTCTATATCTTCTAGTTCTAAGGCTTGTTGTAGTTGTTGGATGTACGGCTGTTTTGGTGTGGGAATAGTTAGGGTTTCGTCGTCTAAAAGCAATACTACCCCAGCAGCAAAGGCATCTAATACTATTTCATCTACGAGGCTGGCGTTGGCGGTGTTAAATAATGCCCCTAGTCCTTCATTTTCGGCGATCGCTACCAGTCTATCAACTATTTCTAGCATTTCCTCGGCTGAGTATTCATTAAAAACCTCAAATTCCCAGAGAATACCTGCTAAACTTTCTGCATCTAAGTCTTTAATGGAAGAATCAACTATTCCGGTAATTACACCTATAGCTGCTACCGCTTCTTCTGGACTCAATGATTCTTGTGAGATTTTTTTTGACTGAAATATTTTATCATACTTGGTCATAATAGCTCCATCAATACTCTTTTAGTAATAACCGTTGTCTCAAAGTAACAATTGTTAGTTTAGCAAGGACATAAGCCTTGTCTAGATTTTATCTAGTGTTTTGGTAATCTATGTAATCAGTAAAGGATACCAAAAACCAGTCGCCACTTTTCCTGATTACTGTTTTTTCCGTATAGATCAGGTTTCTGACTCTGATTTTTGAGTTTCATTCATACACAAACCTATGTAACCTTATTTACTCGGTTGAGTAATACGTTCCTCTATATCTTCCAAGGTGCGTAACAATAGACGTTTTGCCTGTAACTGCCAACCCCATTTTTGGATTCTAAAAGCTGCTACAGTCCCCACTATGGCTGCTAATAAACCGATAGGTTGATTCAGAGAAATTCCTAATAATAAACCCAAGCCAGCAATACCCCAAAATGGTAAGGCTGCGGCTTGTCTTTGTTCCTCTACTATTTCTGCAATTTTACTAGATTGCATTGTAGCTAATAATTCCGATTTCATTTGCCGTTGTTGTACTAGTGATAAGGATAAACTTATCTTCCTGCGTAGTTTTTCTATCTTCCTGGCATCAGTGCTGTACTCGGTTAGTTCATCTTCTGCCATTTTCAAGAATTTTTCTAATTGTGACATGGTGCATCTATCCGCTGTTTTATGTACAGTTATTATCTCTAATAATTGTTCATTTTTCTTGACTAGAGTATTATAATCACCCCGATAACCTCATGGTATTGGTGATATTCCCTTTTCCCAAGGATCTGCGAGATGCGATCGCCACTGCATACCAAATTCTTTGTCAAGAATACAACGCAGCTACAGATGTTGTAGTCTGTTCTAGCTCCACTGCGGAAGACTTACCTGATGCGAGTTTTGCAGGACAGCAAGAAGGTGATCTCAATATTGTCGGAATTGATACTATTAGTTTGAATCCTGATTCGGTTTTACAGACTATGTTAGCAGTGGCAAATTTTGAAACTCAAGGTGTTTGTGTCATCTATGATGGTACTAATGCCCAGGGTGGATGGAGACTGAATTTATTGCAACAGTTCAATCAAAAGTTCAATCAAAAGTTCAATTGAGCGATCGCTTCCCCTGTCTTGTGGATGGGTTGGTATTTACACCAACAAATTTTCGCCTTAAAATGCGTTAGCGTAGCGGCATCAAGTCCGGTTTTAGACCCGATTATTTCGATAAAATTTAGGACATAGATGATAGTTAACATTTAACAGTATTGCCCAGTCACCAATCACCAATTACCAATGACTAAAAAATGGTTTAGAATCTGTACAACAGCAATATTTATCCTATCATTGATCTTACGATTTTGGGGATTAGGAAGATTTAACACCCTCGTATTTGATGAGGTTTATTTTGCCCAATTTGGTAATAATTATCTTACCAACACTCCCTTTTTTAATGCCCATCCTCCCCTGAGTCAATATATCATTGGTTTAGGAATTTGGATTGGTAATCATATTCCCTTTTGGCAAAATCCTGTCAACGGTGCAACAGGTTCTTTATTATCTCCTTGGAGTTATCGGTGGGCAAATGCTTTTACAGGTTCATTAATTCCCTTAATAGTTATTTTCCTCACTTATCAATTAAGTTATCGTCGTGGTTTCGCTTTATTAGCAGGTTTATTTACAGCTTTGGATGGTTTATTTTTGGTAGAATCTCGCTATGCTTTAAGTAATATCTATATAGTGATTTTTGGATTAATCGGACACTGGTTTTTATTATTAGCTTTGGAGAAACAAAATAAACAACGTTGGTTTGCTTTATTCATAGCTGGAATTAGTTTTGGTGCTTCCATTGGGACAAAATGGAACGGTTTATGGTTTCTTGCTGGTGCTTATGGAATGTGGATAGCAGCTTGGATAATTCGTTGGTTGCAATCTTTAGCACCTTCACCACGATCACCTTTATTTTCTTATTTACGCAACTCCTTTTCAGCCAATCATAATCAAATTAAAAATCAAGAAAATACCCCACAAATACCACTGCAAAAAATTACGCAAATCAATATTTTACAAATGGGATTTTTTCTCGGAATTATCCCTATATTAATGTACAGTTTAATTTGGATTCCTCATCTCCAGCTAGACACAAGTTATGGATTTATAGAAGTTCATAAACAAATTTTACAGTTTCATCTTCAGTTAGGTGGTAATGATTCTAGTGTACATCCCTACTGTGCTGCATGGTACAAATGGCCATTAATGACTCGCCCAATGGCTTATTATTATCAAATCACTCAAAGTTTTCAAGATCCCATTCCTGTATTTGGACCACCCTTACCTCCTGGTGCGGGGAAAGTGGTTTATGATGTTCATGCAATGGGTAATCCTTTTTTATGGTGGTTTGGTTTAGCGACAATTATATTTTTAGTAGGAATGTTATTTGTAAAAATCTTACTACCGGGAATACAGCAAAAACGATTATTTATTCCTAAAAATCTAGGCGTTGATACTTGGATTAGTTTATATATTGTTATCAATTATGCTGCTAATTTATTACCTTGGGTAAAGGTAACTCGCTGTGTGTTCATCTACCATTATATGAGTGCAGTGATATTTACATTTATTGCACTTGCTTGGTTTGTTGATCAATGTCTTCGCAGTTATTATAGAGGAATGCGTATACTTGGTCTAACAATCACCTTCACTATTATAGTTGCTTTTGTTTTTTGGCTACCTATTTATTTAGGTTTACCTCTTTCTATGGAAGATTATCACCTACGGATGTGGTTTAGAAGTTGGATATAAAAATTAAACGGGGATCTAAAAAGATTTTCCATAGCACACGATCCCTAACTTCTTATTTTGATACTTTCAATCAAATATGATCAATGTTTAGAAGTCGCGGATCTGGAAAGATTTTCAATGGAATCAGAATCAAACCTTTGATATTTTCTTATGATATTTTCTTAATATATCTATATAAAAAGTGGTTACTTAATCACTTTCATTTCACATTTATTATCTGTAGTTAGGATAAATACCTGTTAAACTTTAATCAGTTAAAGATTAGGGTAAATCTACCCAATGACAAAAACCCAATGACAAAAAAGTCAAGAAATGATAAGAGGCAGAAAAAAAATTAACGCAGTAATCACAAAGTCTGAAAACAGCAAATTAGAATTTAACATCTCATTCAGTTTCTTCGCTACATAATCATCTGCAAGTTAGTTGAACAGAAAATTGAAAAGTGCTAAGAGAGTTACATCTGGGTAGGTTAATAAACCTGACAAGTGAAAACATCTATCGCTAACTCTACTCTTGATGCACCTAGATAATAGAGGGGAATCGTGATGGATATCAGCTTACAAATACAAAGCTTACAAGAACAAAGCTTACAAGAACAAAATGTTTCAGATATTAAGATCAAGAGCTTGAAAGAAGCACCAATTCATCTTTCTAGCCAAATTCAGCCCTATGGTATTCTGTTAATATTAGAAGAACCAGAATTAAATGTATTACAGGTTAGTAATAATACCTTAAATGTTTTCGGCATTTCTCCCGAAAATATGGTGCAGAAAAAATTAGAAGATTTAATCGATCCATTCCAGTTTGAGAGAATTAAATCTGGGTTATTAGATCAGAATCTAAATTTTATCAATCCTACCAAACTTTGGATTAAGAGAAAAGGTGATGAATACACAGTATTTGATGCTGTATTTCACCGTAATTCTGAAGGTTTTTTAATTCTAGAATTAGAACCAGCAATTTCTCAAGAAAATATTCCCTTTTTAAGCTTTTATCATTTAGCTAGAGCATCCATAAATCGCTTAGAAAACACAAAAAACCTCAGAGAATTTTGTCAAATAATTGTTCAAGAAGTGCGGAAAGTCACCGGATTTGATAGAGTCATGCTATATAAATTCGATGATGATGGACATGGTTCAGTTATTGCGGAAGAAAAAATAGACGAGTTAGAATCTTACTTGGGTTTACATTATCCAGAATCAGACATTCCCAAACCAGCGAGAAAATTATTTATTGATAATTCTATCAGGTTAATTCCCGATACTAATATAGAATCGGTGATAATTTTTCCTGTTGATAATCCTGTTACAAATCGTCCAGTTGATTTAACTAACTCTATTCTCAGAAGTCCCGCACCTTGTCATATAGAATATTTACATAATATGGGGGTTGGTGCTTCTTTAACCATCTCTTTGATTAAAGATCAAAAACTTTGGGGATTGATTGCTTGTCATCATAAAACACCCAAATATGTTTCCTATGAATTGCGGAAAGCTTGCGAATTTTTAGGGAGAGTGATATTTTCTGAAATTTCCGCTAGAGAAGAAACCGAAGATTATGATTATCGCATGAATTTGACCTATATTCAATCACTTTTAGTTGAATATATGTCTCAAGAAGATAATTTTATTGATGGTTTAGTGAAAAACCAACCTAATCTTTTAGACTTAACCAGTGCCACAGGAGCAGCAGTTTGTTTTGGGGGAAATTACACCCTGATTGGTGAAACTCCCAGAGAAGAAGAACTGAATTTTTTAGTAGAATGGTTAAAGAATAATATAGAAGATGAAGTCTTTTATACGGATTCTTTGGCTAATATTTACCCAGATGCGATTAGTTTTAAAAATGTCGCTAGTGGTTTATTAGCTATTCCTATTTCTCAAAGGAATTATGTATTATGGTTTAGACCGGAGGTGATTCAAACTGTTAATTGGGGTGGAGATCCGAATAAAGCTTATGAAGTTAATCAAACTCAGGGAAATTTACGTTTATGTCCCCGGAAATCATTTGAACTGTGGAAAGAAACAGTTAGATTAACATCCTTACCTTGGCAATATGTAGAAATCAAAGCAGCTTTAGAATTGCGGAAAGCAATAGTAAATATTGTATTACGTCAAGCTGATGAATTAGCACAACTAGCGCATGATTTAGAAAGATCAAATGCGGAATTGAAAAAATTTGCCTATGTTGCTTCCCATGATTTACAAGAACCATTGAATCAAGTAGCCAATTATGTGCAATTATTAGAAATGCGCTATGAAGCTGCTCTGGATGAAGATGCAAAAGAATTTATTAATTTTGCAGTCGAGGGAGTCAGCTTAATGCAAACCTTGATTGATGATGTATTAGCATATTCCAAAGTTGATACTCAAGCGATCGCATTTCAAGTTACAGAAGTAGAAACAGCCTTAGAAAAAGCATTAAGTAACCTCCGCAAACGCATTTCCGAAACTGGCGCGACCATTACCCATGATCCGTTACCCACTGTCATGGCTGATAGTACACAAATAATGCAACTATTTTTGAACTTGATCGGTAATGCCATCAAATTCCGCAGTAACAAACCACCGGAAATTCATATAGGTGCAGAAAGGCTAGAAGATGAATGGTTATTCTCAGTACGCGATAATGGAATAGGCATAGATCCGCATTTTAGCGATCGCATTTTTGTCATCTTTCAACGTCTCCACACCAGGGATGAATACCCCGGTACTGGTATGGGTTTAGCAATTTGTAAAAAAATCATTGAATGTCATCGGGGGCGAATTTGGGTAGAGTCACAACTCGGACAAGGTGCAACCTTCTACTTTACCATTCCAGCAGGAGGACGTGATCGTGAGCGTAGAAACGGAAGAAATACACAAAATAATCTTTTTAGTTGAGGATAACAAAGCCGACATTCGCCTCATCCAAGAAGCATTAAAAACCAGTTCACTACCCCATGAAGTAGTAACAGTTAGGGATGGAATAGACGCAATGGCCTATCTGCGTCAAGAAGGTGAATATGCCGATGCCATACGCCCCGATCTGATTCTTCTTGATTTAAATTTACCCAGAAAAGATGGACGAGAAGTATTAGCAGAAATTAAATCTGACCCCAAATTAAAACGCATTCCTGTGGTAGTGTTAACAACTTCCAAAAACGAAGATGACATTTACCACAGCTACGACTTGCACGTAAACTGTTACATTACCAAATCTCGCAACCTCGCCCAATTATTTCAAATTGTCAAAGGTATTGAGGAATTTTGGTTTGGTACCGCCACTTTACCAACAGAATAATATTGGTGATTGGTGATTGGTGATTGGGTAAAAATAAATTTATAATTCATAATTTGTAATTCAAAAACTTCTGCCTCCTACCTCCTGTACGGGCGCAGTAGGGGCGAAGTAGGGGCGAAGCATTCGGAAAATAACCTGTGATAAAAATTGATAATTTATCGCCCGAATGCTTCGCCCTTACAGGAAAATAACCTGTGATAAAAATTGATAATTTATCGCCCGAATGCTTCGCCCTTACGACTCCTGAACTCCTGAACTCCTGACTCCTGACTCCTGGAAAATAATGACTGCAACTTGCTTGGTAAAAATCTTGTTAATTGAAGACAACTTGGCGGAAGCTAGGTTGTTACAAGAGTTTTTGAAGCAATCCCCATCAAAAGAGTTTAGTTTAGTTCATGTTCAAAGATTACGAGATGCATTTCATGAATTAAGCCAACAAAACTATGACGTAATTTTGTTAGATTTAACCTTACCTGATAGTCAAGGATTATCATCCCTACCCTTACTAATAAGTCAAGCACCCAGCACACCTATTGTTGTTCTTACTAATATCAATGATGAAGAATTAGCAATAGAAGCTGTGAGACAGGGAGCGCAAGATTATTTAGTCAAAAGACAAGTAAAGCCAGATGTTTTAGTGCGTTCAGTTCAGTATGCGATCGCCAGAAAACAAGTTTTAGAACAATTACGCACAGTCAATCAAACATTAGAAATCACAGTTGAAGAAAGAACTGCTGAACTGGAAAAAGCCCAGGAACTATATCAGTTTAAAACTGAATTTGTGTCCATGCTTTCCCATGACATTCGTAATCCTTTGAATACGATACTTTTAGCTGCGGGATTGCTACAAAACAACGATGAAAAATTAACCCAAGAGAAAAAATTAAATCATCTAAAAATAATTCGCTCCGCAATTAAAAACATGGCACAATTATTGGATGAAGTTTCCTTTATTGGTAAAGCTGATTCTGGCAAATTACAATGTCAACTTTATCCTTTAAATTTAGAAGCTTTTTGTCATCAAATATTAGAAGATACTCATTTAACTGCTTTAGAGAAACAAGTAACTATAGAATTTACCAGTTCTGGTGACTTTAGCTCAACTCTTTGGGATGAAAATTTATTACGGCATATTTTAGGAAATATCCTTAGTAATGCTATTAAATATTCCTACCCTGATAGCAAGGTAAAATTTGAATTAACCAGACAAGAAAAAACAGCAACCTTCAAAATTCAAGATTGGGGAATTGGTATTTCTACAAAAGATCAAAATCAACTATTTATTCCCTTTCATCGTGGTGAAAATGTCAGCGGTATTTCCGGTACAGGTATGGGTTTAGCAATTGTGAAAAAATGTGTGGAAGCGCATGGTGGTGAAATTAAATTTGAAAGTCAAATTGATGTGGGAACAACTTTCACAGTTACTTTACCTGTAATTTAAATTGAAATTTAACGCTTGACAAACATTGCTCGATACACAGGTTCACCTTTATTTTGCGTTGCAATTTCCCTTTCTGTAGCCACAGGAAGCGGGTTTTCTGCTAACCATTTTTCTGTACCCATTTTCTCAAATGCTGGGTGTTCTTGGAAGCGATCGCACATTTCCACGGCAATAAATTCCTGATCAGATTGCAAAAATACCACCCCACCCACAGCCAAATAACTAGCTAATTCTTCAACTAACTCTGGTTGTACTACTCTCCGTTTAGCATGACGAGTTTTAAACCAAGGATCAGGAAATTGAATTGATACCCGTTGTAAAATTCCTGGTTTTAAAGTAGATAAAATTGGACTCAAAGAATTATTCACATTACAAAATAAATAATGTAAATTTGTTAAACCCAACTCAGAAACTATCCTATTTGCTTCTATAACTAAAGGTTCTCTAATTTCCAAACCCAAAAAATTCCAGTTTGTTTCTACCTGTGCCATCTGTAATAAAAACCTACCCCTCGCACATCCAATATCTAAATGTAAGGGTTGTTGATACTGTGCATAGATTTTTTCCCATGCTGGGGGATCAACAGGGGTTTGAAATTTTCTCGCTAGGGGGTTAACGTGCTGACGAACTCGAATCACAGCCATAATAAATACTCCTTTGACTACTTCTGACTACTCCTGTCACTAAAATTTCGCTAATAAAAGTTAAACATACAAATATTAAGTCTGGTTGCTAGTACGTAACTAGACAAGGCAAGAGTTATACTTTTGTAAAAAGGGTATATTTACTCTTTCGGCTTTAACATTTTTTTAAATCAATGGATATCAACTTTCGTTTTGCTATAGTTAGTGACTTACACATTGCACTACCCCATACAATTTGGGATCATCCCAGCCGATTTCATTTAGTGGAAGTCAGTATTCCCGCCTTTGAAAGTGTACTAGAACATTTAACACAACTTGATTTAGATTTTCTTCTGATTCCCGGAGACTTAACCCAACACGGTGAACCAGAAAATCATGCGTGGTTAGCAAACAGACTTGCTCAACTACCTTTTCCGGTGTATGTTATTCCTGGTAATCATGATGTTCCTGTATTATCAGCAAACAAACAATCAATCGCTTTTGTAGATTTTCCCCATTATTACCACAAGTTTGGTTATGAAAACCCACACCAACCTTACTACAATTGTCAAATCTTGCCCGGAGTGCGGCTAATAGGTTTAAATTCTAACACCTTTGATGAGGATGGTAAACAAATAGGACGTTTAGATCAGCAGCAGTTTCAGTGGTTAGAAACAGAACTAGCAAAAATTAACAATGATTTAGTTTTGGTGATGGTGCATCACAACGTTGTCGAACATTTACCAGATCAATCAAATCATCCAATGGCAAATCGTTATATGCTAGAAAATGCTCCAGAACTTTTAAAGTTACTGCGTAAACATGGAGTGAGATTAGTCTTTACAGGACATTTGCACGTTCAAGATGTAGCTTGTAGTGATGGAGTCTATGATATTACCACTGGTTCATTAGTTAGTTATCCCCATCCTTACCGTGTTTTAGAATTTGAACGAGATCATCTAGGTAAAGAATGGTTACAAATAGTTTCTCATCGCGTGGAATCAGTTCCAGATTTTCCTAACTTGCAAGAATCATCAAAACAATGGATGGGCGATCGCTCTTTCCCTTTTTTAATCAAATTACTAACTTTACCTCCCTTAAATCTACCATTAGTCCAAGCACAGCAACTAGCCCCAGATTTACGGGATTTTTGGGCAACTATCGCCGATGGGGATGCAGTAATAGACTATCCCAACTTTCCTTTAGAAGTCCGTCGTTACATTCAAAAATATAGTGCAGTTACTCACACTGGACATCCCAGCCCCATAGATAATAACAGTAAGCTATTGCTTGGGAATTGGTGATTCAATTTTGGATTTTGGATTTTGGATTTTGGATTGTATTTCATTAACTTCAATCTAAAATCTAAAATCTAAAAATTTTTCCCCAGTCACCAGTCACCTTCTTCTACAAATTGCAAAAACTGAAGTATAACCGTGGAGGAAAGTTCTACCACTCACAGGACCAATTTCACCACTACAGAAACAACCACCCATAGGAATGTCATGGAAATAACTACTAAATAACTGGGAATCAAAATTGGGTTTTCCGTAAAGTCCTGTACCACGTCCCACACAACTAAACATTAACGCCCCTAAAGCAGAGGATGGATTGCTATTTTCAGCTTGATATTCTTGCAAGAGAAATTCTAATTCTTCAGCAGAAGCTTGAGCATCCCGCAGGTGAAATTGTAACCTTTGACCAGGACGGACACGATCGCCAATAGCGATCGCCCCAGCGGCTGGATCTACTCCTAGTAAGTTGCGAATGAGAAAATCACCTTGCTTTAAAGAAAGCTTAAATTCATTCATTGCCAACCCCACAAACAAAGAATGCTGCGCCAGCATTTTTTCCTCATCACTGAGGCGATCAATTAAATTCCGCAACACCGTCAAAGGAACTTGTTCATCCAACTCCAAAATAATATTGCGTTCAGCTTTAGTCACCTGTAATGGTTCACCAATGGGACGGCATCCTTGAGCGACAACACTTTCCAGCACAATATCACCACTCAAAGCCACACCCACAGTACCTTGACGATATAGGCGATCATTGCAAAATAAGCCGATGCGATCGCTGCCAAAACCTCCGCCGACCTGTCCCCCCACAACCACCGAACCAGGGTAAGCAAAATCCAAGCCCTGCAACAAATCATTAGTTCCTGAAGAAAAAGCACTAGACAACAAAATAAACTGGGGTACAGATGATGGTGGCACACCCACTAAATCAATCCAAGCATCTGGTGAGCTATCCAAATCAGGTAACTGATCGCCCAAAATATGAAAAGGGCGAACATCGACACCAGGAAGATGCGCCAACGTCAAACTAATCGCCGCTTCCCCTTCTATTTCCTGAATTTGGTTTTCTGAGTTCGTCCCCACCACACCCGCAGCACCACAACCAATCAGCACTGGTACAGACAGCTTTTCTGCCAGCAATGGTAGAAGTCGGGAATACTCACTCGCAAAAGCAGACGAAATGAATACCAGCCCCAGATCCGCAGGTGCTGTTAAAGATGAAACAGCTTGTTCTACCACATCTGAAACAGCTGCTTCCAAAGAATGACGGGTTGATAGGGCATTTGCCCACTGCATTTGGTCTGCCATGATTGCTGGACTTGTTTTTGTGTTGAGGCTAGTAGTTTGTGTTATCGAGGGAGATATTGCATCTTATCAGAATTGACAAGCTGAATGGGGCGTTTACTCCTATATTCATTTAAATATTAAATATATTGTATGCTTCTTTTTCGGTAGTTATACCCTGCCAAATCTGAAAACATTAAGAGAAATCCGGGTATAGTTGTGGTAATTTGCTGTATTAGTAGGCGATAATCACCATCGCAGTCTAACTGAGCAACTCAGTGGTTAGAATAGTAAGCGAACATTAAAGCAAAAACCGCAATTTTTGATTTTCTCTACTTAGTATAAACAAAACCCAGCGAGATTAACGCAATGACAAACACTCAAGAAACAACCAAAACCATTCAAGAAACAATTCAAGCTGAAGTTGAACAAGCTCGTGTTGTCTGTGATATTTCCGGCAGCAACTCCGCAGAATGTGCTGCTGCTTGGGATGCAGTCGAAGAATTGCAAGCGGAAGCTGCTCACCAGCGTCAAAATAAACCCAAAACCTCTTTAGAAACATATTGTGATGCTAACCCAGAAGCAGATGAGTGTCGGCTTTACGAGGACTAGAGATTTAGCTAATCACTCTTAACTAAGGCAGGAGGCAGGAGTCCGTTATTGTCATGGGGTTTATACCCCCTCCAAAAACTTTTGTCCTTCAATAGCATTAGCGTAGCCGCACGAAGTCCGGTTTTAGACCCGATTGTTTTGATCATCTCTCAAATCACTGGTTATAAACCTGATCAGGAGACAAATCAAGTCAAAAGTCAAAAGTCAAAAGTCAAAAGTCAAAATTATAAAACTTCTGTCTTTTGTCTTTTGCTTGTTGCCTCCTTTAGCGAAGGTAGGAGGCAGGATACTGATAGCTGACGGATGAATGCTTACAAAATCAACCTTAATTCTACGGTATTAACTAATAAAAACTATGCCACAACTTTGGTTTCGCCCCTATGTCTGGATGGATTATAGATTAGCATTATTATTTAGCTTAATTATTCCCCTGATTCTTCTGATTTGGGCATTTGTACAAAAAGCAGATGGTATACAACGCTTGCTAATAATTTACTGGCGGGTTGCCAGTTTATTGGCCATCACAGTTTACTTAATGATTGGTGGGTTGGCAGTCAGTTTTATCACTGGTTTAATGGCTCGTATTCTCATTCCCATTTCTCTTTGGTTTTGGGTTGATATCAACGATGAAATTGAGTATCAACCGAAAAGTATTTTGAAATTCATTTTCACATCTTGGCGTTGGGCAATGACGATTTATTCCCTGTTAGGTGTAATTAGTTTTGCACCTTTCTTAACCTGTGCTTTTTCAGAAAATGCCCTCAAATCTAACTACTGTAGAGTTTGGTTAGAAGCACCATTAATGTTTAAAGATTATTTCCATTATAATAGCAAACCAGCTTTTCTTGGGTTTTTGGGTATAATTGGCTTAGTAATTTATGTAGTTTATCTCAGCTATTTTGTATTAGTGAAACTAGGTAAACATGGCAGAAACGCCACACAGTAGCAAAATAATGCAAATACTCAATTAACTTGTAAAATATCATTTTGATGAATAATTCCATTGGTAAAAGGCTAGAACAATACACCGTCAAACGACCTCAAGAGGTTCTATTAGTAACCATCAATATTGCTGATGAACAAGATAAAATTGCCGTGTTTAAGGGTTTTTCTAGTTCTTTGATGCGCCCCACAGCTTTTGATCCAGATGTGCCTGTCTTACCTGATGATGCCATAATTGTGGCTATTGACCGCATAGCCAGTCCTTATAATTCTGAATCTCCCCGTTATATACAACAAGGTATTTCTTGGGAAGCTATGGAAGCTTTATTGTTAGAAGTAGGTGTTTAGTTTAGGTGACAGGTGACAGGTGACAGGTGACAGCAGGTGGGGAGATGGGGAGATGGAGAAGTCAGGGGTAGCAGGGCAAGTAAATATACTAAAAACGGATGATTGCTAGACTTTTGCCCAGGCAAAAATCTTTGTATAGCAATACTCTTAGCGATTTAAATAGTAAGGCTGTAACCCGTTTTTAGTATAACCTAATCAACTGTCAACTATTAACTATCAACTATCAATTATCAACTATCAATTATCAATTATCATGTCCCGTTCTGGTTACACTCTCCCCGTTTTTGCTGGTGCTGCTGCTATTGCGGCTTTACATTGGTTGCGTCATCGTCAACCATTAAATGTAATTAATATTGATTTAATTACACCTGCTGAAATAGCAGAAATACCAATTGAACAAGTAGCGGGAATATCGGAAAATGCAGCTTTAGCTATTACTCGCAGTGATCCGGGTGATAATCTAGACTTAACAAAAAATACACCAATTTGGGCAACAGTAGAATGGTATCACGGAGAAGGTGAAAGTGTTGTTATTAAAGGTGGAGAAGGAGTTGGCAAGCAAATTAATGGTGAACAAAAAGCTGCAATTTATACTTATGCTCAAAAGTTGTTAACGGAAAACTTGCAGCGACTTTTAGCACCAGGGGAAAAAATCATCGTCACAATTATTTTACCAGAAGGGCGATCGCTGGCGGAGAGAACTTCTAACGCTGCTTTTGGAGTAGTTGAAGGACTATCTTTATTAGGAACAAGCGGTATTTCCCAACCTTTAAGCACACCAGATCAACTAACAGCTTTTCGCAGTGATTTACAAAAAAAAGCTAGTGAGTTTCAAAGTTTAGTTTTTTGTATTGGCGAAAATGGCTTAGACTTAGCACAAAAACAGGGAATAAACCCGCAACAACTGGTAAAAACCGCCAACTGGTTAGGACCTTTATTAGTAGAAGCAAATCTTTTAGGAGTCCAAGAAATCTTATTATTTGGTTATCACGGTAAACTAATGAAATTAGCAGGGGGAATTTTTCACACCCATCACCACCTAGCAGATGGCCGACGGGAAATTTTAGCTGCCCATTGTGCGATCGCCAGTTTACCAACTTCAGAGATACATAGAGTATTTCACAGTCCCACCGCAGAAGCAGCTTTAAAACATCTCCGAGACTTAGATAGCAAAACTGCTAGTAATTGGACTGATCAAGTTTATGGCAGCATTGCCGAAACCATTGATACTCGCTCTCAAGAATATATCAAAAGTCATTGTGACCGAGATATTAACACCACAGTATGCGGTTCTGTGCTTTTCGACCGCAACCGAGAAATTATCATCAAGAGTAAAACTGGTTGTGTCTTAATGGAAAAATTATGTTAACTTAATATGAATAATCATAAATAAAGCAAATAAATAATTTTTTGTATACCTACTCCAGAGTGATTTTTCGCGGTTAATAATAAGCCAAATTTATCGGCTCAATAGGTGCGGCCATAGTCGTATCTATATACAGTAATATATCAGTATAATGTAGTACACACTTTCATAATATTTACTTATGTGGGTTGGATATCCTTACCCAACCTTGTGTACCTCATCAACATGAAATTTGCTGTATTTTAGGTTTCTCGACCATTATTAGCCTAAAAAGCTATTAGCCCAAAAAGCCGAAAATGGTAACTGACGTTTTTACTATCAAAGACACACTCTCACCATCATGAATACAGCGGTGACTCTACCAACCGAAGCAGCACCCCAAACTCAGGAAAATTTGGGGCAGTTAAATCGCCAAATGATTGTTATTCTAGACTTTGGTTCTCAATATTCAGAACTAATCGCTAGACGTATCCGCGAGACTCAAGTATATTCTGAAGTGCTATCCTATCGCACCACAGCAGAACATTTACAGAAACTCAACCCCAAAGGGATAATTTTATCTGGTGGTCCAAATTCAGTTTATAGCGAAAACGCGCCCCATTGTGATCCAGAAATTTGGAAATTAGGCATC
Organism: Sphaerospermopsis sp. LEGE 00249; assembly: GCF_014299995.1. Lineage (NCBI taxonomy): Bacteria > Bacillati > Cyanobacteriota > Cyanophyceae > Nostocales > Aphanizomenonaceae > Sphaerospermopsis > Sphaerospermopsis sp. LEGE 00249. The sequence goes on from NZ_JACJUZ010000006.1 coordinate 46,538, forward strand.
CCCATCTTAGGTGTATGCTATGGGATGCAGTTGATGGTAAACCAACTGGGAGGAGAAGTCACCAAAGCGGATCGGGGTGAATATGGTAAAGCATCATTATATATAGATGATCCCACGGACTTGTTAACCAACGTCGAAGATGGTACAACCATGTGGATGAGTCATGGTGACTCAGTGACAAAAATGCCACCAGGGTTTGAATTATTAGCACATACAGAAAATACTCCCTGTGCGGCCATTGCTGACCATGATAAAAAATTTTATGGTGTACAGTTTCATCCTGAAGTAGTACATTCCCTGGGTGGTTTAGCATTAATTCGTAACTTTGTTTACCACATCTGCGACTGTGAACCTACTTGGACGACTGCGGCTTTTGTAGAAGAAGCAATTCGGGAAATTCGCGCTAGGGTGGGAGATAAACGGGTATTATTGGCACTTTCTGGCGGTGTAGATTCTTCTACTTTGGCATTTTTGCTACATAAAGCTATAGGTGATCAATTAACCTGTGTGTTTATTGATCAAGGCTTTATGCGGAAATTAGAACCAGAAAGGTTGTTAAAATTGTTTGAAGAACAGTTTCATATTCACGTAGAGTATGTCAATGCACGCGATCGCTTTATTTCTGCTATTGCAGGTATTACCGATCCAGAAGAAAAACGCCGTATTATCGGTCATGAATTTATTCGCGTTTTTGAGGAAACATCCAAAAAGCTTGGTCACTTTGACTATTTAGCACAGGGTACACTTTACCCAGACGTGATTGAATCTGCTGACACTAACGTTGACCCGAAAACCGGTGAACGAGTAGCAGTGAAAATTAAGAGTCATCACAACGTTGGTGGTTTACCCAAAGACTTGAGATTTAAACTTGTTGAACCTTTGCGGAAACTCTTTAAAGATGAAGTTCGTAAAGTAGGCCGTTCCATTGGTTTACCAGAAGAAATTGTTCAAAGACAACCTTTCCCCGGTCCTGGTTTAGCGATTCGGATTTTAGGCGAAGTGACAGCCGAAAGGTTAAATATTTTACGTGATGCTGATTTAATTGTCCGTCAAGAAATCAACCAAAGAGGCTTATATCACGACTATTGGCAAGCCTTCGCCGTATTATTACCTATTCGTAGTGTGGGTGTAATGGGTGATAAAAGAACCTATGCTTACCCCATAGTTTTACGGATAGTCACCAGTGAAGATGGGATGACAGCAGACTGGGCGCGTGTACCTTATGATGTGTTAGAGGCAATTTCTACCAGGATCGTTAATGAAGTGAAAGGTGTTAACCGTGTGGTGTTTGATATCACCTCCAAACCACCTGGAACTATAGAATGGGAATAGGTGACAGTTGACAGGTGACAGGGGAAGAAAATTTTAGATTTTAGATTTTAGATTTTAGATTGGAGTTAACAAAAACAATCCAAAATCCAAAATCCAAAATCCAAAATACATAACTCCTGCCTCCTGCCTCCTGCTATAATATAAGAAACTTGGTAATATTAAATCTAGTGAAAATGAAATTATCAAGAATGTAAATTGAGGCTAGTATAAATATGACACAAGAATTAATAGACCTCAGAAATAGTATTTTAGAACAGCGTTATACAGATGCGTTAGCTATAGTAGACGAATTAGAGGGAATGAGTAGACAAGCAATTTTTAGGAATATCCAATCATTCCTAGTAAGATTAATAATTCATTTGATTAAAAATCAAATAGAAAAACGCTTAACTAATTCTTGGGCAAATTCAATTCGTGGTTCAGTTAGAGAAATAAAAAAAATAAATTTACAGGATAATAAAACCTCCTATTATGTGAAAATAGATGAATGGCAACCAATCTTAGAAGATGAATTTGAAGAAGCCATTAGAGATGCCAGTGAAGAAGTAATAAATGGTATTTACAGCCCCTTTCAACTGACAGAAATGGTAGATAAAGAACAAATAATTGAACAAGCAGAAAATTTATTAAGACTCACTTATAATTACTCAGTTAAAGAGTTGCCAGCAGTCATTGATAATTATTTAACTCAATTACCAGGTGGTGAAAATTGGAAATTAGGAAAAAAATAAAATTAACTCTCTTATCTTTGCGTTATTTGCGGTTTAATCATATCAAGACCTGATAGAACTTGAAGAATATTTGATTAACTATTTCCTACCTCCTAAAAAATACTTTTTCAGCAACCCCTAATTATGTATGATTTCAAGTATGATTCAATCTTATGAACAACAAGGAAATATCATATTTCATGGTGACACAATTAACGTTTTAAAGAATCATATTTCCTCAGAATCAGTAGATTTAATTATTATTGATCCGCCTTATAATATAGGTAAAAAGTTTGGTGATTTTCATGATAAATGGGAATCTGAAGCAGAATATTTAAATTGGTCCTATCAATGGTTAGATGAGTGTGTTCGTATTCTCAAACCAAATGGCACAATTTATGTAATGTCTAGTACCCAAGCAATGCCTTGTTTTGATATTTACTTGAGAAAAAAATTAACTATTCTCAGTCGGATAATATGGCATTATGATAGTTCGGGAGTTCAAGCTAAAAAATACTTTGGGTCAATGTATGAACCCATTTTACATTGTGTGAAAGATAAAAATAACTATACTTTTAACGCAGATGATATCAAAATTGAAGCAAAAACTGGTTCACAACGTCAATTGATTGATTACAGAAAATCTGTTCCCACTGCTTATAATACAGAAAAAGTTCCTGGGAATGTTTGGTATTTTTCTCGTGTGAGATATAAAATGAAAGAATATGAAAATCATCCTTCACAAAAACCAGAATCATTAATAGAAAGAATGATGTTAGCAAGTAGTAATGAAGGAGATTTAATACTTGATCCCTTTGCGGGGACTTTTACAACTGCTGCTGTAGCTAAACGTTTAGGAAGAAAATCTATTAGTATTGAACTGCAAGAAGAATATTTAAAAATTGGTTTAAGACGAGTTTTAGCATGGACAGAATATCAAGGAGAAAAACTTTTATAAAACCGAAAAAATCAAATATACAGGAGTAGAATGACTAATAATCAATGGTTAATAGGTAAAGAATTTCGCTTTGAGGCAGCACATAAGTTACCTTATCATGACGGCAAATGCGCCCGGTTGCATGGACATAGTTGGCGTGGAGTCGTTTATATATCTGCTAATACCTTAGTGCAAGCAGGTGCTAAACAAGGAATGGTGATGGACTATTCAGATCTTAAAAAATATCTCCAACCCTTACTAGATAATTATTTAGATCATTATTATTTAAATGAATCTACGGGTTTGGAATCACCAACCAGTGAAGCAATTGCGGCTTGGATATATGATAAATTAGAGGAAGCGGGATTACCAGGATTAACAGCAGTGAGAATTGATGAAACTTGTACATCTATCTGTTTGTATTCTAAAAATCGCAGATCAGGCTGGTTAAATTCTGGTGAAAGTTTGAATTTACTGCTTTCTCGTGAAAGTGATGATGACGGTGATATTAATTTAACAACCATCATTTAACTAGAAATTGGCAATTTAATGGTGAAAGTAGCGCCCTTATCCACACCAGGACTAGAGGCTTCAATTGTACCTCCGTGTAATTCTACTAAATGACGAGCGATCGCTAAACCTAGTCCTAAACCGCCTTTTTTATGATTGCGTTCACCTATGGTGGGGGATAGCCCATCGCATTGATGATAGCGTTCAAATACGAAGGGTAAAAACTCTGGACTAATACCAATTCCTGTATCACTAACCGTAATTTGAGTATATTTGAGTTTTGTAACTTGATCGTCAACCAGTGACAGTTTCACTTTCACCCTTCCCCCGGAAGGAGTGAATTTAATAGCATTGGCAATTAAATTACCCAAAACTTGCAGTAAGCGGTGAGCATCTCCCCTAATAAGTGGAATTGACTCAGCAATTACTGATTCTAGGAAAATATTTTCAGCTTTTGCTGTGGGATAAGCAGTTTCTATAGCTGTATTCACAATAGACACCAGATCAACTTGACTGACTTCAAGCTGTAGCTTGCCCCGTAGGATGCGGGAAATATTCAGCAAGTCTTCCAAAAGTTTGGCTTGGGAGTGAGCATTTCGTTCAATAATTTCTAAGGCACGATTGATAGTATGTGTATCTAAAGACCGAGTTCGCAGTAAGTTTGCCCAACCTAAAATTGCATTGAGTGGCGATCGCAAATCATGGGATACCATGGCCACAAAGTCATCTTTTGCTTGGTTCGCTTGTTCAGCTTCCAGACGGGCAGCTTTTTCCATTTCTAAAAGCCGGACCCTTTCTGCCTCCAACTGCTTGCTATCTTCAATATCTGTACTCGTCCCAAACCACTTGACAACCCTTCCCCACTCATCCTTAATGGGTACTGCTCTCACTAAATACCAGCGATAAACGCCATCATATCTTCTCAAACGCTTTTCAAATTCATAAGGTTTCCCTGTTTGTAAAGCTGTTAACCATGCTTCCATCGCAATGGGAATATCATCTGGATGCACTATTTTAGTCCAGCCAAATCCTATCACTTGCTCAAGGGTTTGTCCTGTAAAATCTAGCCACCTTTGATTGACATGAACGCATTCACCCTGAGTATTCGCTATCCACACCAATTGAGGTATGGCATCAGATAAGTAACGGTATGATTGTTCACTTTGGCGCAATGCCTCTTCAGTTTGTTTGTGTTGGGTTAAATCCAGAACAAAGCAGACACTATAGCCATTTTTTTCACCTTCTATCAAGGCAATTGCTAATAGCACTGGTATACGAGAACCATTTTTGTGAAAATACTGTTTTTCAAAGGGAGTGCAAATTCCCAAAGTTTGTAGTTCTTGAATTTTTTGTTGGTCTAGATTTTTGTATTCTGAAGGTGTCATCATATCCCAACGAATACTGCCATTTGCAAATTCTTCACGGGTGTAGCCCAATATTTTCAGAAAGGCATCATTAGCTTCATAAATTTGCCCACCGATGTCACCAAAATAGATACCAACTATATTAGATTCGACAATTCTGCGGAATTTGGCTTCACTTTGTCGCAACCGTTCCTCTGCTTGTTTTTTTTCAGTGACATCTCGCCAAGAAACCACACAGCCATCTTTCATTTTGGCAATACGAAAATCAAAATATCTAGCTAATTGCTTCTGTTTAGATTTGCAGATAAATTGTTGTGATTCTTTCATTACAGGATTGCCTGTTTCTATAACTCGGCAATATTCATTAAATATACCACTAGTTCGATAAGCAGGGAGTATTTCACACAGTCTTTTATCTATTATTTCTTCTTTTGTGAGTCTGTGACATTCACAAGCTGCTGCATTTACATAATCAATGCGGAAATCAATTATTTCACCGTTTTGGTTGCGAATGGCCGAATAAATGCCAAAGCAATCGAGCATATTTTCTACAGAAGTACGAAAACGCTCCTCACTGCGTTGTAATTCCTGACTTAAATTAACGTTTTTAATAGCTGAATTGACGGTTGAACATAAGAGTTCTGCTGTTGTTTTACCTTTGACTAAATAATCTTGAACACCACTTTTTATAGCTTGCACAGCAACCGCTTCATTACCATACCCTGTTAACATAATTACTGCTGGTATATTGCCCTGAGTTTGCTGTTTTAATTCGGTGATAAATTCTAATCCATTTAAGTCGGGTAACACAAAATCTAATAAAATTCCATCTGGTTGAAACTGCCGACATAAAGCTAATGCTTCCTGTCCCAATTCTTCTTCAAAAATTGTGTAGATATATTCCTGATCCTGCTGGAGATAACGACGATAAACTTGGCGATCTTCAGGGGAATCATCAACAATTAAAACAGTTCGTGGTTGCACCATAGTTATTAGTTAAAAGTCTCAGGAAGAATGACAATATCTAGCCAATAGGTTAAAAAAACTTGAATAGTTTTAATTAGTCTTTTGATATCTATAGGTTTCAAGATATAACTAGCAACCGAGTATTGGTAACATATATCAATATCCTTGGGATTAGAAGAAGTGGTGAATATAACGACAGGAATTTTTTTTAAATTTTCATCCTGTTTAATTTGTTGTAAAACTTCTCTACCATCAGTTCCTGGTAAATTCAGATCCAGTAAAATAATTGCTGGATGGGGATAAGTTTGGATGTCACCATATATGCCATTATGATATAGGTAATCGAGGGCAGTAAATTACTAATGAGATGATTACTAATGATATTGTTCTGATTTATTTGATTCATAATTTATGATTATACTTACTGATAAGTATGGAAAAATCAATGTATAAATTATCTACAAACACAGGACGTAATCAAATACATTGGTAGAGAATTTAGAAATTTATTTTTTTTACACAATTTTTTACAATCTTTGTTTATGGAAAATCTATTGAACCATATTAATATTATACCGAATCAAGGCAAAAATTTTGTGTTTTTGGAGCAGGGTTTAAATCTCCGTACAATAAGCCTCCTGCCTTCTGCCTCCTGCCCCCTGCCTTCGTTAAGTTGCTCCATTTTCAAAGGTAATACTTTCAGATTTGTATGCTGGTGGCTCAACATGAATTAAAATTCTCACTGGACTAAAGCGTTGTTGTAGTTGACTTTCTACTTCTTCGGTAATATTATGAGCAGTTTCTACATCTGGTGCATCTACTATTAAGTGCATTTCTATAAAAACTTGACGACCCAAAACACCACGAGAAGCGATATCATGGCAATTAATTACTCCGGGAACAGAAATTGCGATCTCATGAATAGCTTCAGGTGCGATCGCTATCTGATCCACCAACCAAGGTAAATTCTCTTTTAAAACTGACCATCCACTCCAAAATACTAACAAAGCTACGGGAAAAGCTAACACCACATCTAACCATTGAAAATTTAACCACCAAATTCCTATTAACCCCCCCAACACAGAAATAGTCACCCACACATCACTCATGGTATGTGTAGCATCAGCAATTAAAATTGAACTACCTACCCGCCTACCAACATTACGTTCATAGAACGCCACAAATATATTTACTCCTAATACAATTAGCAATAACCACAACTCAGAACCCGATATTTTCACAGGTGAACCACCTTTAATAATTCTCTCAATAGCTCCTTGGAGAATTTCAAAACAAGCTATACCTAAAAAAGCCGCTATTCCTAAAGCTCCCACAGCTTCAAATTTATGATGTCCGTAGGGATGCTCTCGATCTGGACGGGGGGAAGAAAATTTACTAGCAACTAATCCTAAAACATTATTGGCGCTATCTGTCACACTATGCAATGCGTCAGCCAACAAACTCAGAGAACCTGTTGAGTACCCCACAAATGCTTTGAGTCCCATTACGAATAAATTGAGGAGCAGAGTAATAATTAAAACCTTTTTAACTTCCGCACGGTTATCGTAAGTCATAGCACATTGATCATATCACGATCTATAATTTCTACTTTAAGACCTAAAGCAAAAATAAACACAAATAAAATGTATCAAAGTCTTACGCAGTAACGAATATTCTTCTCCATAAACTCTCAATTTTTCGCCCAATTATTGAGATTAATTTTAAATAAAGTCAGCTAAAATCCCATACCCATAAAAAAATTGTCAATTGTCAATTTTCAATTTTCAATTGATAATATATGTAATTACTAAGAAGTTTTAATCAAAAAGCCCTATGTCTTCTACCCCTTTAACATTAAATCTAGGAGATGGTTCTATATCTTTCAGTTTCTCACCCGCAGCAGCAAGAGAATTAAAAGCAGCAATAGATCAATTAATGCTCAGTCTCAAAGCTGTTGCAGCTAAACCTACACCTGGTAGTAAAGTTACTCCCCAACCTCCTTTAGAGTATCGCTACACAGGAGAGGTATTTTTAGAAGTTTTTTGTAATCCCAATATCTGGCCTACTCCCTTTGCAGCAAAAGTGCTGTTAACAGTTCGTAATGTTGGTATTCGCTTAACCACAGAAGCTGAACTCACTCGCATGATTGAGGATATTAACCAGTATTTAGAACAGGTGGGATAGGTGATTGGGGACTGGGGACTGGGGACTGGTGACTGGGGACTGGTGACTGGGGACTGGTGACTGGGGACTGGTGACTGGTGACTGGTGACTGGTGACTGGTGACTGGTGACTGGTGACTGGTGACTGGTGACTGGTGACTGGTGATTGGGGAGAAATATTTACCTTCTGACTCCTGACTCCTTGATCTCCTGACTCCTGACTCCTGACTCCTGACTCCTTGATCTCCTGACAAAAAATATACTTGCCCAAAGTCATGAACTCTGGACAAGTATAAATAAAATAATGACTACTTATTCAAAATCACGATGGGGAGGCTCAGTCCATCGTCAATATCGCTCACTGGAAAAGTAGTATAAATTCAGACTTTAATTGTTCTGTGTTCATAGTTGAGAATAGATGATGGACAGGGAAATATTTCCTGTTAGATCCACACATCAAAAATCAACACCCAATTTAAAACCAACCTTTGATTCTAATTAGTCGTTTTCCCATTCTTCACGACCAATTAAATCCCCAATGCGATCGCGCAATAAAAAGTCACACTTCTCCAATTCATATTCAACACAAACCCACTCTCTAGCAGGGATGTATTGGCAGAGTGTATATATTGGCTGTTGACGGCTCACCATTCCCTTCTGCACCAGTTGGCGTGCTTCGTCCTGGATTACGTCGAGAGAGTAGTAATTGATAGAAGGCACCGTATTCACACTCATTGTTTTTACTCACAAATTTACATTTAGATAGTATTCCCAATTTTCATCAGGAAAGAAAATGGCAATAATTTAGACCTTTGGCTAGGTTTTGTAGTTTGCTATACGGAACTATTATCATTTTGACGCTATACACCTATAAATTATCTAAAGAAATGTTAAGTTTGTCAAGGAAGCACAACATTAATATTAACTCCATTTCCAATTGTGCATCCCAACATTTAGAATTTGGCTGATTGGTAATGCCTTGCAGCTACTATTAACAGGTTTACACTTTAATATCTATATACCTATGGTTACAATTTAATCTAGTATTTTCTAAAATTATGTATCAAAAAATTATTATTGAGATTCCCAATAATCACTTTTAGCCCTTGTAAAGCCTTTTCTAGCTACACCGTCATGGATTTTTACCAAAAAATATATCTGGTATCTTGTACCGGAAATTGGTTATGGTTTGTCCTTTTTTATACATTATACCATACAGGTGCGACCAATAGATTTGCAAAATTTAGATCCATCAGGCTATTGCCAATCCAACATCTAAAAATTTGAAATCTGATCCCAATGGCTAAGTTACACCACTAAATTTTATAGCCAGCATTTGTTAACAATTTTTTAAACATTTTTTAAACATTCTTTAAACATTTTTAAACTGTGCTGCTTTCTATTTGTGACTCTTCGTAATCAGTGATACAAAATTTAATTAACCAACAATTCATCATATCATTCCATTAAGTATTTTTAAGTTTCTTATTTTTAATTACATCAACATACAGCAGATTGCACATCCATGAGGTACAAACGGAACAAGCAAAACCCAAGCCGCAAGGATGTTTCACCTCCTGCCTTCTGCCTTCTGCCTTCTGCCTCCTGCCTCCTGCCTTCTGCCTTCTGCTATAATTAAACGTAAAATAGATGATAGAACCCCGATTTTTTAAAGAAGTCGGGGATCTGGATAAGCTGTTACACAGCTAAATTGTATAATCCTAATATTCTGAACTCTTGTGGAACAGGCATCTTGCCTGTTCCACTTATACAAATTAAATGCACAACAGCTTATTTAAGTTAACTATTGGGAAAAATTTTCCTCATCTTCTGCAATGCTTTCTGTTTGACGCTCCTGCTGAAGTTGGTTTAATAAACTCAGCACTTTAGTACCACGTTCAAGAGAGCGATCCTCAACAAAGATCACTTCTGGAGTACGACGCAGCCTTACTCTAGCACCTAGTTCACTACGGACATAACCAGTTGCTGATTTTAAACCCTCCATTGTTTCAGCTTTAGCTTCCTGGGTCCCATAAATACTGACGAAAATTTTAGCGTGTTGCAAGTCACCGGAAACATCTACATCGGTGACACTCACCATTCCTGTACCCACACGGTCATCTTTAATACCGTTGAGCAACATTTGGCTAACTTCCCGTTTAATTAATTCAGCAACGCGGGAAACGCGGCGATTTGTAGCCATATAAATTCCGCCTTCTCACAGAGGTTTTACGATATGATATAGATGCAAATTCAGGATAATAGCTGTAAAACTTACAGCAATTGTCCTGATGTTTAAACCCTATTCAGGTTTTAGTTTAGATTGTACTCAAACCCAGCATCGCCCGGAGAGTCAAAGTTACGAAAAAGAACCCTCCTACTAATAAACCAAGCACTGCTATTAGAGTACCTGGGCGTTTTAAAAAAGGCATCAATGGCTGAAAGGTATTCAGCAAAAGACCTAAGACGATAGTAACCAAGTACCGGGGGTAGCGAAATACGTTATCCCAAAATCCATCAAACATTTGAATATAGACTGCCTTGTTATAAACTATAGTTTGTTTTCAGGTGCTTATTTAATTTAATTGTAGTCTATAGGGTTGAAAATTGCTCAATTCATATAAAATAACTAATTGGTAATAGGTAATTGGTAATGGGTAATTGGTAATTAGTAATTTTTATTTTAATAGAAATATAGAAATATATATGATTAGTAAAGTTTCTCAAACAACTTACCCGCGTCCTTTTTTAAAGTGGGCGGGAGGTAAAGGTAGGTTGATTTCTCAATATCAAAAATATTTTCCCACAAATTACCAGCATTATTATGAACCCTTTTTAGGTGGAGGGGCGGTTTTTTTTCATCTCCAAGCACAAAACATATTTTCCCAAGCTGTTTTAACTGATATTAATACTGATTTAATTACGACCTATTGCTGTGTTAGAGATCATGTTGACGAATTAATTGAACGTCTACAAAAACACAAGGAAAAACATCATAAAAATCATGGAGATTATTATTATAAAATACGTTCTAATTCGGAAGGAACAGATTTACAGAAAGCAGCTAGGTTTATTTATTTGAATAAAACCTGTTTTAATGGTTTATATCGAGTCAATTCTCAAGGTAAATTTAACGTTCCTTTGGGTAGATATAAAAATCCTGGTATTTGTCAAGAAGATGTTTTAAGACTTGCATCAAAAGCACTTGCTACAGCAGACATTGAAAACGCAGATTTTACCACAGTTTTGAATTATGCTACTAGCAGTGATGATTTTGTTTTTTTTGATCCTCCCTATCAACCTCTGAGTGAAACCAGTAATTTTACAGCTTATAGTAAATATTTATTTGGGGAAAAACAGCAACAACAATTAAGAGATGTATTTGCAGAATTAGCTAAACGGGGTGTTAAGGTAATGTTAGCAAATTCAGATTGTGATTTTATTCGTGATCTTTATCGTCGGTTTAATATTCATGCAATTTCCGCTGCCAGATCCATTAATTCTAATGCTAATAAGCGGGGTAATATTAGTGAGGTTTTAGTGACTTCTTATTAGAGGATGTCTGAATCAGACAAAAAAGATTGGAAGTAAGTATTCAGATATAGCAATTTTTGATATCCAGATCCCTAAGTAATATTGTTAATTTTCTGCGATATAATCTACAAAATCAGGAATTTGTTGATGATCTGGCAACTTTTGTAAAATTTCTTTCTCATCATTAAACTTGCGTTGAGCGATCGCTATTTCCTCTGGTTTATTACTAGAAAATGTCAATTGTTTAACCGCTTAGTTTTTTCCATACTGATCCACTGCTAAATACAGCAGTTTCCGTTATTATGAGGTACAGATATTAATGATAAAACCCTTGTAACACGGGCATACTTCGACTCCGCACTTCGACTTACTTCGACTTACTTCGACTTACTTCGACTGCGCCCTTCGACACCGCCCTTCGACTGCGCCCTTCGACACCGCCCTTCGACACCGCCCTTCGACTGCGCCCTTCGACTGCGCCCTTCGACACCGCCCTTCGACACCGCCCTTCGACACCGCTCAGGACAGGCTCAGGACAGGCTCAGGACAGGCTCAGGACAGGCTCAGGACAGGCTCAGTACAAGTCGCTCAGTACAAGTCTTGCCTGTTCATAGTGTACCTCATGACACTGGGAAGTGCTGTTAAGTTGTCCCAAAATTACCACTTCCTAAAATTTTGAGCAGTTGATATTTTCCACCGACATTATTCATAATAGCACCACCATCACAGAGATGATCCCCTTCTTCATCTTCAGCATGAGTAAAGATTAAGAAATTTTACTTGATCTATACTATACCAAATATGCTATGATTGGTGAAATTTACCTTGGTTGATTTATTAAGTATTTTTACGGTAATGATTCCGGGGTAAGATCCCCGACTTCTGTTAATAAACCATAATTTCTTGTCACGATTAAATAAAAAATTCGGGGATCTGACGGGGAATTTTTCAAAAAGTCAAAATAAAATTAATCAAACAGGAAAATCATGAACAATAAAATTCGTTATCCCCTACTAAGTTTAAGCGTCTTATTTATTCTCATTTATGCTTTCATCCCATCCAGTAGACAATATTTTTCATATTTCGTAGTTTTGGGATTTGCCGTATTAACTATTTATTTAACATGGGATGGTTATGACATCAGAAAAAAATTACAAAATCAATTTCAACCATCTTTAAAACAAGGGATAGCGAATGCAATTAAAGATGTTTATAATCGTCATCCAACAAAATATGAACAAATTAATAAAGCAGCTTTAATAGACAGTGTGACAAATTCTCACTTACAAGATTGGGAAAAAGATAAACGTTATTATCAATCGTTACCCAATTTCCTCTTATCAATTGGATTATTTGGTACTTTTTTAGGAATTACTTTAAATCTGTTATTGATTAGCGGTAATCTAGGAGGTGAAGTAGACATACAAACAATTTTACCAAATATTGTTAACTCAATGGGTGTAGCTTTTGGTAGTAGTTTATTTGCATTAGCTTGTAGTATTTTTTTAGTTAAATTTTACCCAGTATCAGAATTAGAAATAGAAAAAGAAAATTTAATCATCTCCATAGAACATTCCATTGATAATGAATTTTTGCTAAACAGTCAAACTACCAGCAAAATAGATCAGTTAATTACATCTATTAATAACTACTCTGATAGCTTAAAAAGTTTCCTTTCAGGTTTAGATCAAAACACCAAAAAATTTGCAACTGCGATCACGGAAGCTACAGATAAAATTAATACTTCTGCAAACAACTTTCAAACTATTGTTAATCAATCTTCCCAAACCATGCAAACAGGAGCAAATGTTTTAAGTAATGCTACTGCTAATATAGCAAACTTAACTACAAAATTTGTTGATATTTCCTCATCCTTACTCACATCATCACAATCATTTGAAAAATCTATATCTTCCCTAGAAAAATATGGAGATAGTTTAGAAAATCTCAGTGATAGCTTAATCAATAATTCCCAACAAATCCAACAATTAGCTCAAAATAATACAGATAATATAAAAAGTCTCAGTAACACATTAATTAGTAATTCTAACGATGTAAAAAACCTCATACAAAATAATCAACAAAATCTCACTACCGTTACAGATCGTCTCTTGCAGAATGTTAACAGTATTTCCACATCTACCCAAACATTTAATAATAATGTTAACCAAATTGTCACATCTTTAAATCAACATAGTTTACAAGTAGGAGAATATAATACAAACCTCCAACAATTAGCAGGATTAATCAACAATGCAACCCAATCATCTAATAATAATATACCCCAATTAGCCTCTATGTTAGGAAATCAAGTTAATCAATTACAAACTACCGCCAACCAACTCAATCAAAATTCCCAAATGTTGCAACAAATCAATAGTAACCTATCTGTATTATTAACCAACTTCCAACAATTCCAACAATCACAAAATTAACAAATATAAAATTAAATTAACCAGATCCCCGACTTATTTTACTATTCTGTCAATCAAATATAAATTGATAGTAGAAGTCGAGGATCTTAACCCAGAAAATTTGAACCTATTGAACTTAATTATTATGCAAAGAAGAAATCGCCAGAATTCTAATAATAATAGCGAAACCTTTACAATTTGGACATCCTTTACAGATTTAATGTCTAACGCATTTATGATTATTACCTTATTATTAGTATTTGTGGTAGCTCAAAAAAAACCACCACCACCACCAGGGATAGTTTGTGAACCGAAAATTATTAACCTTCCTTCTGAACAATATAGTTTTGAATCAGGGAGTGCGGTTTTACCAAATAACTTAAAAAGTGATATTTTGCAAGGTAACAAACCAGGGAAAATATTAAAATTAATTGAAGAAACCCTTTCTCAACAAGAACAATGTAATAATGAAACTGAGGTACTAGAAATTATAGGACATACCGATGATCAACCAGTAAATTTTCTCAACTGTAATAACCCTAATAATCCAACATTAAAACCTTTAGATAATCACCTAGAAAATGTTGCCACAGGTAATCAAAATATTAACACCTTATGTCCTCGTTCTAATGCTGATTTAGGTTTAATGCGAGCATTATCAGTAGTCAAAGAACTGCAAAAAGCGCAAAATCAAACTAGATTATCTCGATTTAAAAAAGTCCAATTTAGAGCATATTCAGCAGCACAATTATTTTTACCAGAAAATCAAGGATTTGCTAAAAAAAATACGAGAAAAGATCCAGCAACCAGAGGTAAACGCAGAAGAATAGAAATCAGATTTGCACAATTGGGAGAGTACGTTACACCAGATGAAAATTGATAAAAATTGAAAATAAAAGCAGTTAAGCTGTTGTGCAAATTTAAATATCTTTTAAATATCTTTTAAATATCTGCTATTAACTGACTTAAATAATCATCCATGATAGCTGGTAATTCTTTGGGTGAATAGGTATAAGTGAGAGATAAAAATGTAATTGCTGTGTTGATAACTTGCTTTCTATTTACTATAGTTGATAGTTGAGAACGAGTATATTTACCGTTCATTATTTCTAAACTAGCATCTGCTATCGCATCTTCTATAACTGATTCTTCTATTAAATTTTCCCATTCATCTTCATTGATGTAATAGGATTTTTTGTTTTCTTTGAGATTGATTTCTTGAATTTCTCTAATTGAATTACGAATAGAAGCCATCCAAGAATTTGTTAATCTTTTTTCTATTTGATTTTTAATTATATGAATGAGTAGTATTTTTAAGAATGATTTAATTTGTCTGATTATTGCTTTTTTACTCATTCCTTCTAATTCATCTACAATTGCTAAAGCTTCTGTATAATTTCCTTGTAAAATACTGTTTCTGAGGTCTATTAATTCTTGGGTCATTTTTAGTAGCCTCCGGTTTATTTTCTATATTGAGAATAACATAAATTCATACTATTACCGCTATTTTAAACTTTTATCTGTGTTTATCTGTGTTTATCTGTGTTAAATTATAGTGATAAAATTTCGCACAACTGGGAGAGTACGTCACACCAGATGGAAATTGATAGAAATTGAAAATAAAAGAAGTTCTCATATATTTTACCATGCCTTTTGTATTCTTCCTTTGCGTCTTTGCGTGAGATATCAAAAACTGACTACTCACTGGTATGATAATTAATCTGCAAACAAACACCCATTAACAAAACCATGACAAAAAACTACCGTATCACCCTACTTCCCGGAGATGGTATTGGACCAGAAATAATGGCCGTAGCAGTGGACGTGCTAAAAGTCGTCGCTAAACGCTTTGATTTGAACTTTGATTTTCAAACCGCCCTCATCGGTGGTGCAGCGATAGATGAAACCGGTGAACCTCTACCATCTGCAACTTTAGATACTTGTCGCAGCAGTGATTCAGTATTGCTCGCTGCTATCGGTGGTTATAAATGGGACACTTTACCATCTGATAAACGTCCTGAAGCGGGTTTATTAGGATTAAGAGCAGGTTTAGAACTTTTTGCCAATTTACGACCTGCTAAAATATTACCCCAACTTATAGACGCATCCACCTTGAAACGGGAAGTAGTCGAAGGTGTAGATATTATGGTAGTGCGGGAACTCACAGGCGGGATTTACTTCGGTAAACCTAAAGGTATTTTTGCTACAGAAACCGGAGAAAGACGTGGTGTAAATACGATGGTTTACAGCGAATCGGAAATAGAGAGAATTGGTAAAGTTGCCTTTGAAACTGCCCAAAAACGCGGCGGAAAACTTTGTTCTGTGGATAAAGCCAATATATTAGATGTATCTCAACTTTGGCGAGAGAAAATGACTAAGCTGGCTTCAGAATATCCAAATGTTGAATTATCTCATTTATATGTAGATAACGCTGCCATGCAATTAGTCCGCGCCCCCAAACAATTTGATACTATTGTTACTGGTAACTTGTTCGGTGATATTCTTTCCGATGCTGCGGCCATGTTAACTGGTAGTATTGGGATGTTACCTTCTGCTAGTTTGGGAGCTTCTGGACCTGGTGTATATGAACCCGTTCACGGTTCAGCCCCCGATATTGCGGGACAAGATAAAGCCAACCCCTTAGCACAGGTTTTAAGTGCAGCTATGATGTTACGGTATGATTTAGATCAACCAGCAGCAGCGGATTTAATAGAAAATGCAGTGTTACAAGTTTTACAACAAGGCGATCGCACAGGAGATATTATGTCCCCAGGAATGAATCTTTTAGGTTGTCGCGCAATGGGTGAAGCTTTAATGAAAATTCTGGAAACAAAATAGTTTGGTTGTACTAGAAGAAAATTTTAGCGTTTTTTGCTAAAAGTTTCAGATACACTAGAAGCAAATCTATCAATAACATAACAACTAATAGTGTACGCTTCACAACAAGGACAAGGAAATTTCACCACCCCAGCAAACCAAACCCCTTTGGTAGATCCCACCGTGATCAAAGCCGCTGGGCAAATTTACTATACCTACTGTGAGGTACATCCTGAAATTGTGGGGCAAGCTTCAGGAGTAGCAATTAGTCGCGTCACTCATCGGGGTAAAGTAATTTTTACTCAGCAACCCATTCTCTTACCACAGGAATGTTTTATACCCTTACAACAAATTGAATCGTATATGTATTAGGTGATTGGTGACTGGTGACTGGTGACTGGTGACTGGGAAGAATAACTAATGACTAATGACAACTGACAATATGGACACATTAGACATCTCCAGAAAAGAAATTATGGAACCTATTTATGGGGGCTGGTCGAAGCTTATGGGATATCTAGATGTCTGATTTTTCCGTTAAATTATCGCCCATAAGCTTCGCCCCTACAATATATTACAAATTAATACATTCTATTTTGGAGAGGTTTATTGATTTTCGTCCCTGCTAGTATCATTGTCTTCGCTTTGGGGGCTGCTATTGGTAGCTTTATCAATGTTGTAGTTTATCGCCTACCTGCGGGATTATCTTTACTTTGGCCGCCTTCTCGCTGTCCTAAATGCTTAAACCAATTAAAAGCTTATGATAACGTACCTGTGTTTGGTTGGTTGTGGTTAAAAGGAAGATGTCGTTATTGTCACACCAAAATTTCTCCCCGTTATCCTGTAGTAGAGGCGATAACAGGAATTATATTTTTAATAGTATTTTGGGTATTTCAATTTTCAGCCTTAACAATTGGTTATTGGGCTTTTTGCAGTTGGTTATTAGCTCTATCTCTTATAGACTGGGATACAATGATTTTACCCGGTCAACTTACCAAGTCGGGATTGGTATTGGGCTTAGTTTTTCAAATGGGTTTAGGTTTTTTAACAGAAAATAGCTGGGTGGGTGGGATCAAACAGCTAATGTTTGGAATAGGTGGTACAGTCTTGGGCTTATGGCTGTTTGATAGCATCTCAATTTTAGG
This sequence comes from Sphaerospermopsis sp. LEGE 00249, assembly GCF_014299995.1. Lineage (NCBI taxonomy): Bacteria > Bacillati > Cyanobacteriota > Cyanophyceae > Nostocales > Aphanizomenonaceae > Sphaerospermopsis > Sphaerospermopsis sp. LEGE 00249. The sequence continues at coordinate 64,429 of NZ_JACJUZ010000006.1, forward strand.
TTATCTAGCCTATGGAAAACCCGTCATGGGTGCAGGTGATGGGAAACTAGCAGCGATGATGGGCGCTTGGTTAGGTTGGAAGCATCTGCTAATAGCTAGTTTTATGGCCTGTTTTTTGGGAGTATTAATAGGTGGAAGTGCAATTATGGTCTCACGCCATCAAATGGGACAAAGAATGCCTTTTGGTCCTTTCTTAGCTTTGGGGGCGGTAATTGCTGTTTTTGGTGGTGAAGAGATTTTGTCTTACTACCTACAGTTTGTGCTACCACCATCTTGAAATATATCAGTTAAGTAGGAGGCAGAAGGGAACATCCCAAATTTGTAAATTTATTTTTATCTAACGTAAAAATGCTCCAAAAACCTAATATGATTGAACCGCAAAGAACGCAAAGGACACAAAGGTAAGAGATTTTCAGAGAGTTTTTGGTTTTAGTGCGGTTCTTTTTTCAAAATTGGGATGCTCCCACACAGAAGGCAGGAGGGACAAGGTTTTTATCAATTTTACATTTTGTTACATACCTTGGTTTTTTCGTGCCGACTTACTTATAGCAGGAGTCAGTACGAAGGCAAGAGGCAAGAGTTTATTCTTACCAATTACTTGTTCCCAGTCACCAATCACCAATCACCTATTATCATCAAATTCAAACTTTAAAATCACTTTTCTTTAATATTAGATTTAAATGCTTTTTATTCTCATCCTCAGCAACCTACACCCTCCATGACTGTAACCACATGACTGTAACCACATGACTGTAACCAGCATTACTTCATTGGATCTTTATATTTTGGTAAGATTAACCTGTGAATTGTATTACAGTCCAATAATACTTTTAGCAGTTGGCAAATACAACTAATTTCATAAATGCTGATGGCTTACCATTGAATAATAAAAATAATGTATTGGGAGGAAGATTCATTTTCATGGGGGTTTTGTATTTTCACACCTTTGCCGATACGTTGATATAATTAAGTCCCCTGACACGTTGGGAAAAAAGTTGTATTGGCAGCAGCATTTTTATTAAGCTATCAACCAAAAAATACAAAATCAAGTCGAAAATTAGTTACAAGCGTAATTTGGTGATTTAGTCAAGCCAAGAAAAATCATCAGGAGTCAGGAGTCAGGAGTCAGGAGTCAGAGTGCTTATAAAATCAGAAATAGAGAGAAGCAAGATTTTAGCAAAATTATCAAAGCTGACGCTATAAGGCGTTATTATTCTGACTTCTGTAGTCTATCTTCTGAATACTTACCTCAAATCCACAATTCACAATACCCGCTCCAGCAGTGGGTGAGGTCAATCTAAAATCCCAAATCCCAAATCCCAAATCCCAAATCCCAAATCCCAAATCCCAATATTGATTGACCTGTTTTGAATCTCATACCTACTTAAATAAGATAAAAATGGCAAACAACGAAGAATCACGCGGTTTAAAGTCTCTATTTGATTGGTTTGCAAATCGTCGTAAATCAGGATCTCCCCATTTAGAAAAACAAGAACGGGAAATAGCCGATGGTTTATGGCACAAATGCGCGAAATGTGGTGTTTTGGCTTATGCTAAAGACTTGAAAGCTAATCAAATGGTTTGTGCAGAATGCGGTCATCATAACCGAGTCGATAGTGATGAGCGTATCCGTCAGTTAATTGATGCAAATACTTGGAAACCCATAGATGAAAATTTGCGTCCCACTGATCCTTTAGGATTCCGCGATCGCAAACCCTACAGCGATCGCATCCGGGAAACTCAAGAAAAAGTCGGTTTAATAGACGCAGTAAAAACCGGTTTAGGTCAAATTAACGGTTTACCCATCGCTTTAGGAGTCATGGACTTCCGCTTTATGGGTGGTAGCATGGGTTCTGTTGTCGGTGAAAAACTCACCCGCTTAATAGAACAAGCTACACAACGCCGCTATCCTGTAGTTATCGTTTGTACCTCTGGTGGTGCGAGAATGCAGGAAGGAATGCTGTCCTTAATGCAAATGGCGAAAATTTCCGCTGCACTACAACGTCATCAAGATGCTCGTTTATTATACATTCCCGTCCTGACAAACCCCACCACCGGCGGCGTTACCGCTAGTTTTGCTATGTTGGGTGATATCATCATCGCCGAACCCAAAGCCACCATCGGTTTTGCTGGCAGACGAGTTATTGAACAAACCCTGCGGGAAAAACTACCCGAAGACTTCCAAACCGCTGAAGACTTACTCAAACATGGTTTTGTAGATGAAATTGTTCCCCGCACTCAGTTAAAAAATACCTTGGCACAGTTAATATCTTTACACCAACCCATGCCCACCGCACCTAACATGGTTTTGTGGGAAACCATGACATTAACTTCTACAGGGGTAGATTAGGTGATTGGTGATTGGTGATTGGTGATTGGGTTCTTAATCTTCCCCTGCTTCCCCTCCTTCCCCTGCTTCCCCATCTCTACTGTCACCTATCACCTGTCACCTATTCCTTTACAAACACAAGCGGGATCAATGCTGCCAGTCTGCAAATGCTAGAAAGGGCAAATAAACCTAATAAACCGCCAAAATGGGGAGATTGGGCGATAAAACCGCCGATAGTTGTCCCTAAAGCACCAGTGACACCGGCAATAGCAGCAGCGATCGCAAAATAAATAGATTGATTTCTTAATGGTGTAACACCAATCTGCAAATTATTACTACATAAATCCACCGCCGCCCCAGTACCACCGATAAAAATATGTAATAGTGGTAGCCACAACCAAATATCTAAATTTCTGTCACCAATTCCAAACCAAAATAAAGGCGTAACTGCAACAATTATCCCCACAAATATCAAAATCAGACGATTTCCTAATTTATCTGCTAACCTACCCCACAAAACCACCATTAGCAAACTTGCCCCCGCTTGCAAACTGCTGTAAACCGTCACCCAACCCACATCTATATTTAAAGTTTCCAGCAGATAAAGATTTACAAAAGGGGCGCAAAGATTAAAAGCCAACATCCATAAACTAAAATACAGTAAAAATATCCAAAAATGGGAATTTTTATTATTTTCCTTATTGTAGGGTAGGGGTAATTCATGAATTACCCCTACTGATTCATGAATTACCTCTACTTTGTCTTTATTTTGCGTAAGTCCTATATAAGTATTTTGTAATTTTTGTAATTGGGGATTAACATCAATTTGAAAATACTGACAACCTAAACTAACTAACCCAAATAAAATCCCCACCAACAAAACCACCCCATAACCTTGAAGAGTTCCCCCAAACCAATGAGAAACAGCAAAACCCGCTAAAGGAACACATAACAAATTAGTTAAACTGGCCGCACTATTACGTATTCCAAAATATCTACCCCGCAACCTGCGAGGAACAATAATTGCTAACCAACTCATCCAAGATGCACATCCCAAACCCCCAACAAGATGACTAAAAAAGACAATTACCAGCGTTAATATCACCAACTGCTGAGAATTGATCAATCCCCAACTCTTACAGATAATACCTATTACTAAAAACAGCCAAAATAGGCGAGAAATTCCATAAACCAGCGCCGAATATCGAAACCTGCTAGTAGTGCGCTCTGAAAGATAAGCACCTAAAGGCTGAATTAGATTTACTAGCATGGGAATTGAAGAAAGCATCCCAAAAATTACCGGACTAGCATCTAATTCCACCAAAAAATTACTAAGTAAAATCCCTCCAGTAGTAATAGAAAAAATGGTTGCTAAAATAGCATCATAAGTAGAAGCTTGTAAACTGGTACGAATCGCATTTTTAGGAAAACGAGAGCTAGATTGAGATTCAGAAGATAAGACGGTGTTTAATGAATCAATCTGAGGAATTTCTAGATTTAAAGATGCAGATATTTCAACTTTAACCGAGTCCATAAACTAGCGTCTAGCGGTGACGAAATGAGTAAAATTTCCGATCATGATAATTGTTTGTTATTCTATCTACCATTTCTCAACAAAAATTTAGACTGCTTAAAGATCAGTCTTGAGTTACGGGAGTATCCCAAATGTGTAAATTGATTTTTGTCTATGGAAATAATCTGCCCTAAAGCTTAATATAATTGAACCGCAAAGGGCGCAAAGGACACAAAGGTAAGAGAGTTTAAGAGATTTTTTAGTGTTGCTGCGGTCATTTTTTATTTCATTGGGATGCTCCCGGAGTTACAGCATCTATAAATGAGAAAATAAAATGAGAAAATAAAAAGTTTTATCTGTCTTATCTGTCCATGAACAAATACAAATGGTTAAAATTCTGTATATTAATTATCACAGTGGCTATCATTGTGATCAGTTGTCACCAATTACCACCCAGTAAATCAGCAGTTACTATTAAACTCAGTGGTTGGGGTGGTTCACCTGTAGAACAAAAACTTTTAAAACAAGTATTACAAGATTTTGAAATCAAACATCCCCAAATCAAAGTTAAATATGAATTAATTTCTGATCAATATATGGATGTCATTAAAACTCGCTTAATTGGGGATACTGCACCAGATGTATTTTATTTAGATGCTGTAGAAGCTCCATTTTTGATGAGTAAAAATGTTTTAGAACCTCTCAATAATTACATCACAGATAAATTTGATTTACAAGATTTTAATCAAAATTTATTAGAAATATTTAAAGAGCATAACCATATTTATGGAATACCTAAAGATTATTCTACCTTAGCTTTATTTTATAACAAACGATCCTTGGAAAATGCAGGTTTCAATAAACCGCCAACTACTTGGGATGAATTATTAAATTACTCTCAAAAATTAACAGGTAAACTTAATAGATACGGGTTTGGAGAAAGTCCAGCAATATCACGTCATGTTTACAAAATTAAAGCTTTTGGGGGAAATTTAATTGATGAAAATGGTAATGCTACCTTTGCTAGTGAAAAAGCTTTAAAAGGTTTAAAATTAGTGATAAATCAATATCGAAAATATCAAACATCAGCCTTACCATCAGATGTTGGTGCGAGTTCAGGTACAGATATGTTTGGACAAGGTAAAGTGGCAATGGTAATTGAGGGAAATTGGGCTATTCCTTATCTGCAAGAAACCTTTCCCCAATTAGATTTTGCTACAGCAGAAGTCCCCAAAATTAATAATCAAAAAGGCACAATGGTTTATACTGTTGCTTATGTCATGAATAAACAAACAAAACATAAAAAAGCAGCTTGGGAATTAATTTCTTATTTGACAGGTAAAGAAGGAATGGAAAAATGGACAGGAACAGGTTTTGCTTTACCAACTCGTAAATCTGTAGCCGAGAAATTAGGTTATGATCAAGATGATTTCAGGTCTGCATTAGTAGCAGGTCTTGATGATGCTACTCCTTGGCAACTTGGGAAATATCCAGCAGTAATTGTGAATAATTTTGAGAATCAATTTTTAAGTGCTTTATTGGGCGAACAATCTTTAAAACAGGCAATGTTAAAGGCGCAGAATAATGCTAATCAGCAGATGAAAATGATGGAGTAGAAATTGGATTAAAGGGGATCTGGGTATGACGTTTTTTAAGTTTGATTTACTTAATTGAGTTATCTTTATTTTTAGGGAGCATCCCAATTTTCAAAAAATCAACTCAGCAATACCAAAAACTCTCTTAAACCCTCTTAACTTTGTGTCCTTTGCGTTCTTTGCGGTTCATTCATATTAGGACTTTGTAGCAATTCAAAGATTCCCAAAAAATCGAATTACACATTTGGGATGCTGCCTATTGTTGTTGCACTTGCAGGAAAATATCAATTATCATATAATGATTGAATTATACATATCAAATAAAACAGAATATTTATAACCCAGCGATATGAAATCATCCAACCCAGAAAGTTTATCAAAATTCGTGCAATTCTGCCAACAACATATCACCGGACAGGAACGCAAAGAAGCGCAAACATTTCTTGACCGCTTTTTTCGTGCTTTTGGTCATGAAGGAGCATTAGAAGCTGGTGCGACTTACGAAGAAGCTATTAAAAAAAGTAGTAAAACTGGTAAAACCGGATTCGCTGATTTAGTTTGGAAACCCCGCGTTTTAATTGAAATGAAAAAACGGGGAGAAGACCTCAATAAACATTATTCCCAAGCATTTGATTATTGGACAAGGTTAGTACCAAATCGACCGAAATATGTAATTTTATGTAATTTCGATGAATTTTGGATTTTTGACTTTGATATTCAACTAGATACACCTGTAGATAAAATATCCCTGGAGCAACTACCAGAAAGGGCTGGAGCATTGGCATTTATGGAAATAGGGCAAAAAACCCCTGTATTCCAAAATAACCAAGTAGAAGTCACAGAACGCGCCGCCAAACGCATGGGAGAATTATTATTAGAATTAGAAAAAAGAGGAATTGAAAAATTAACAGCACAGCGTTTTATTTTGCAATGTGTGTTAGCCATGTTTGCAGAAGATAGACAACTTTTACCCCGTGATCTGTTCATTTCTTGTGTGCAAGATTGCATGAAAGGGGCGAGTTCTTATGATGTTTTAGGTGGTTTATTTCGGGAAATGAATCAACCAGGAATTACACCCGCAGGACGTTATCAAGGTGTAGATTATTTTAATGGTGGTTTATTTTCGGTGATTCATCCCATAGAATTAACTAGGGAAGAATTAAATTTTTTAGATGTATCAGCACGGGAAAATTGGAGTAAAGTTCGTCCTGCTATTTTTGGGAATTTATTTGAAGGAACGGTAGATAAAAAAGAACGTCACGCCAGAGGGATTCATTATACATCAGAAGTGGATATTATGAAAATTATCCGCCCTACAATTAGCCGTTTTTGGGAAGAGAGAATAGAAGCAGCAAATACAGTTAAGGAACTTTCTACACTGCAAATAGAATTACAAAGTTATCGAGTTTTAGACCCTGCTTGCGGTTCGGGGAATTTTCTGTATTTAGCGTATCAGGAATTAAAGAGAATTGAAATATTATTGTTAGAAAAAATCCAGCATTTGAGTAAATCAAAAGACAAACAAATGCAGATGGGTTTGGTGACACCTTTACAATTTTATGGGATGGATACAAATCCTTTTGCGGTAGAGTTAGCGCGGGTGACTTTGATGATAGCTCGGAAAATTGCCATTGATAATTTACAGTTAACTGAACCTGCGTTACCTTTGGATAGTTTAGATAATAATATTGTTTGTCAAGATGCTTTATTTAGTGAATGGGTAAAAGCAGATGCAATTATTGGAAATCCGCCTTTTTTGGGTGGTAAAAAACTGAGAAAAGAATTAGGAGATGAATATACAAATAAGATATATCAAACATTTCCAGATGTCAAAGGACAGCCAGATTTTTGTGTATTTTGGTTTAGAAAAGCGGCTGATTTATTAGATAATAAAGGTAGAGCAGGATTAGTGGGTACAAATTCTATTGCTCAAGTTTCAGGGAGAAAAGCCAGTTTAGATTATATTGTTAACAATGGGGGAATTATTCATGATGCAATTTCCACACAAGAATGGTCTGGAGATGCTGCTGTTCATGTTAGTATTGTTAATTGGACAAAACAAGAAACGAAACAGAAATTTTTAGATAATATTGAAGTGTCTTATATTTCTGCATCATTAAAAAGGGAGATATCAGTTACCACTGCTCAGATATTAAATGCTAATAAAAACTATTCCTTTCAAGCTTGTGAATTATCAGGTAAAGGATTTATAATATCTGAAGAAAAAGCGAAACAATGGATTGATGAAGATCCTAAAAATCAAGAAGTATTAAAACCAATGATTGATGGTAAGACATTAATTAATCCTAATGTTAAATTAGATTGGGTAATTGATTTTTATAATTTATCAATAGAGGAAGCTAGTCAATATAAATTACCTTTTGAGTATGTCTATGAAAATGTTAAACCAGAGAGAGAAAAAAATCGTGAGATTTCCCGAAAAGTTAATTGGTGGAAATTTGGGAGAGAAAGACCAAAAATGAGAGAAATAATATCTTCCTTATCTTGTTATTTTGCCATCCCAAAAATTACCAAATGGGTGATTTTTACACCTGTGAATATTTCTATATTACCTTGTGAAGCTAACATGGTAATTGCATCAGATGATTTTTATGTGTTGGGTATTCTCACATCTAATGTACATCGTCTTTGGGTAAAAACGCAAAGTTCAACGTTAGAAGATAGAACTCGTTATACTAATACAACTTGTTTTGAAACCTTTCCATTTCCACAAACAGCAGATATAAAAATAGTAGAAAAAATCCGCGCCAAAGCCGAAGAACTCCATCAATATCGCACCCAACAAATGGAAACAAAACAATGGGGGATCACCACACTATATAATAAATTCTTCAACGAACCAAGCAGCCAACTTTATAAACTACATCAACAACTAGACAACCTGGTAATGGCAGCTTATAAAATTCAACCAGAAGAAGACATATTAGAAAAACTGCTAACATTGAATTTAGAACTAGCAGAAAAAGAAAAACAGGGAATAAAAATAATAGGACCTTGGCCACCAAAATAAAATCTCCCTTCTTCCCTTCTTCCCTTCTTCCCTTCTTCCCTTCTTCCCTTCTTCCCTTCTTCCCTTCTTCCCTTCTTCTCTTCTTCTCTTCTTCCCTTCTTCTCTTCTTCGTGTCCTTCGTGTCTTCGTGGTTCATTAGTAACAGGACTTATGCAAAAGGGAACGAAAGTAGGGGTAATTCATGAATTACCCCTACGCAAGAATAAGGCTTTCAGTCACATCTTACGTAAGTCCTAAATAAAAAAATCTCTGGATAGAAGATTTACCATGAAAATATATATAATCTATTTGTATGTTGCAAATCAACAGACAAACCCGCAACCTACCCAAAAAGGTTAACGAAAACCTAGCAGGTTATCTTTTCATGCTCCCTGCTATTTTCATATTACTTACTTTTGTTATCCTCCCCATCCTCTACGCTGTCTTTCTTTCTCTCAACAAAGTACAACTTTTAGGCGGTATTGAATATCAATTTATTGGTTTGAGAAATTTCACCCATTTGGTAGAAGACGAACAATTAAAAATTGCTCTCAAAAATACAGTCGAATATGCGGCAATTGTTGTCCCTTGTCAAACAATTTTAGCTTTAATTCTCGCAGTTACTTTAAATTCTGGTATTCGTGGTAAAAACTGGTGGCGAATCCTCTATTTTTTGCCCACAGTTACATCATCAGCGGTGTTAACACTCATCTTTATGTGGATTTATAATACCGATGGTTTACTAAATGATTTTCTGGCTTTTTTTGGCTTACCTAATTATAATTGGTTAGGAGATCCCAAGGTGGCTTTAAAAGGCATTATGATCATGAATATTTGGTCAACTGCGCCCTTTTATATGGTGATTTATTTAGCAGCTTTACAGGATATTCCTCAAACGCTTTATGAAGCAGCAGATTTAGATGGTGCAAATGGATGGGATCAATTTATTAATATTACTATTCCTTTATTGCAACCTGTGACTTTGTTTGTGGTAGCTGTAGGCATAATTGGCACTTTTCAATTATTTGATCAATCTTATATTTTTTCCGGTGGCACTGGTGGACCAAATAATGCTACTTTGACGGTGGTATTATTAATTTATCAAGCTGTATTTAGAAATTTACAATTAGGATATGCTGCTGCTGTGGCTTTTTTACTTGCAACTTTAATCATTTCTATCACTGTCATCCAAAGGCGAATATTTGGTGGTGAAAAAATGTGAATCAAGTTTCTCGTTTTCCTTGGTTGAAATTCCTGTTATATCTATTGTTAATAATTTATGGTTTTATCACCATTATTCCCTTTCTTTGGGCGCTTTCTGCATCCTTTAAACCTCTTTCAGAAATTATTAGCGGTGAGCTAAATTTTATTCCTCACAATTTTACTTTTAAGAACTATCAGCAAATTTTTCTCCAAGAACCGCTATTTTGGCGCTGGTTATTTAACAGTGTAATAATTGCTGTTAGCGTTACGTTTTTAAATTTAATTTTAAATTCAATGGCTGGTTATGCTTTAGCTAGATTGACATTTGCTGGTAAACGCTTTTGGTTATTCTTAATAATCGCAGTTTTAGCAGTACCCACACAAATTACTCTCATTCCCACATTTTTGATTTTAAAAGCATTGGGTTGGCTTAATTCTTATCAAGGTATGATTGTACCGACTATGGTAAATGCTACCTTCATTTTTATGATGCGGCAGTTTTTTGTTAATTTTCCTAAAGAATTAGAAGAAGCAGCCCAACTAGATGGTTTAAGCACTTGGGAGATTTTCCGAGATATTGTTTTACCCCTAGCAAAACCAGCACTAGCAGCACAGGCGGTTTTTGTGTTTATGGGTAGTTGGAATAATTTTATACTACCTTTGGTAATTTTATTTGACCCGGAAATGTTTACCTTACCTCTGGGTTTGAATAGCTTTAAAGGTCAATATATCAGCTATTGGAATTACATTATGGCTGCTTCTATGGTGTTTACTTTACCAGCTTTAGGAATTTATGCTTTTTTCAATCGCTACTTTATTCAAGGTGTGACTTTTACTGGTGGCAAAGGTTAACTTTGCAAATTGTAAATTTTTAGATAAAGATTTGTATCAATTGTGAGCATCTGTCAGCATCTTTCCTATTTCTAATTCCCTGGGATTAACAAACTCAGGATCAGCACCTAATGGTAAACTGATTCATGCTGATGTTAATGATAGCGAGAATATTTTACCAAAATCATCCTGATAGCTTTTAGCCACAGGATCAGGGGTGTTGTAGTTCTCCCCGTCGGGGTGATACCCGGCAAACTTTTAGCATCAGATAGCATCAGATCAATATCTGTGCTTTTTGAAACTATTGGTGTCTTAGCTGTGTTGAGCATTACAAACTTGAAGGGGAAATATGTTTAAAAGACTGATAAGCGTTGTTGTTGCTGCTGTTGTATTGAGTTTTCAATTATTCATCGGTAGTGCAACAGCTTTGGAACTAGATCAAGCTACCAGAACTGTCAAATTGAACGAACAGGGTGATACTGTTGTCATTAGCATACCGCAACTGGCAATAGGTAAAAAATTATTTAATGACACCTGCGCTCAATGTCATGCTGGTGGTGTAACCAAGACTAATCAAAACGTAGGATTAGAACCAGAAGCTTTAGCTTTAGCTACACCCAGACGTGACAATATTGAAGGGCTGGTTGACTACATGAAGAATCCTACCACCTACGATGGTGAAATCGAGATTTCTGAAATTCATCCTAGTATCAAGAGCGCCGATATCTTTACAGAAATGAGAAACTTGACAGACGATGATTTGACAGCGATCGCAGGTCATATTCTCATCCAGCCAAAAATCGTTGGTATTAGATGGGGTGGTGGTAAGATCCATTACTAAACATCTGCTCATTGGCCTTCTTACTTTCTAAAAGTATGGGCAATTTTGCCCTTACTGTAGAAAAATCTCACTTCCTAGTCCTGATACCTGAGTGCATTCAAGCATTACTGTTATCTTGGTTGACTTATACCTACTGCTTATACTTGACTTTGCTCTCTGGCAGCAGGATTGGGAACTTTGTATTTTAAGCTGCATTTTCCTATTAATAACCGCTAATTAGGACTTGCTGAGAAAGTCTTTCCATGAGGGGATAGGAGTCAGGAGTCAGGAGTCAGGAGTCAGGAGGAAGTTTGAAAATTCCTTTTCCATCTCTCGAAATCCCAAAAAATGCACACTTTTTCACGTATACCCTTCAAAACCCTTGCACTTTTTTCCTATTTATCAGCCTCAAACTTTTGATTTATCTGCGTTTTGCATTTTTTCAGCAAACCCTAATTATTAAAAAAAAAATTTTATCTATGACAGGGTGTCATATTTGGTGTTAAATGTAGTTAACATAAGAAAAGAAAAATAAAACTATATCTCAGGAGAGAGCCATGAAATTAATAGCAGCAAGTTGGAGACGCTTGACTTTAGCCGTTTTAACTGTACTGTTAGTTGTTAGCAGCTTTGCTGTTTTCACTCCCACCGCATCTGCTGAAACCTACACCGTCAAATTGGGTAGTGACAAAGGATTGTTGCAATTTGAGCCTAAGCAGTTAACTGTTAAACCTGGTGACACAATTGTGTGGTTTAACAACAAAGTTCCTCCCCACAACGTTGTCTTTGATCCTATAAAAAATCCTGCTAAGGATAAAGATTTAGCTGCATCTTTGTCTCACAAAAAATTAGCACTCAATCCTGGGCAAAAAATGGAAACAGTTATCCCCGCAGATGCACCAACTGGTGATTACACTTTCTACTGCGAACCTCACCGTGGTGCGGGTATGGTTGGTAAACTAACTGTTGCCAGCTAACAATCTCGCTCATTTAACACCAGATGATTTTTTTGATCATCAGGTGGTACAAACTAATGAATAGGAGCGGTAACGAGTTTGATCCCTGGGAAAGAATAAAGGGATGAGCTAGTTACCGCTAATTTTAGTTTGTAAGATAAATTTTATTTTATAAATGCCGTATTATAATATACAAGTTATTCCATCACTGAAGATGCCACAATCTCTTGGATTTATTAGTGATATCAATCCAAAATCTAAAATCTAAAATCTAAAATCAGAGATGTGCTTGTTACGAGGAAAATCTCTTGAGAATACCTTTATTAATTTTACTGTTGGCGATCGCCCTGTTGTTTAACTTCCAATTCATTGATCCTGCCTTAGCCGTAGAAGCATCTACAGGCAGCGCTATTTTTAGTAATCACTGTGCTTCTTGCCATATAGGAGGCGCTAATATCCTAGTTGAACATAAAACTTTACAAAAATCAGCACTATCAAAATATTTAGAAAATTATGATACTGAACCTATTCAAACCATTATCCATCAAATTCAGAACGGTAAAAGTGCCATGCCCGCCTTCAAGAGCAAATTAAGCGAGCAGGAAATTCTGGAAGTGGCCGCTTATGTTTTCCAGAAAGCGGAAACAGGCTGGTAGTATCATCTTTTTTTGAACACTTGTTATGAAGAAAGCAGGGAGCAGGGAGCAAGGGTAAAAATTAATTCTTGATTCTGACTGCTAACTTCTGACTCCTGTAGGGGCGTTCGCGAAGCGTGCTGGAAGCATCAGCATTCGGGCGATAAATTATCAATTTTGATCACAATTTTCTTGCACGGGCGAAGCATCCGGGCAATAAATTATCAATTTTGATCACAATTGTCTTGCACGGGCGAAGCATCCGGGCAATAAATTATCAATTTTGATCACAATTGTCTTGTACGGGCGAAGCATCCGGGCAATAAATTATCAATTTTGATCACAATTGTCTTGTACGGGCGAAGCATCCGGGCGATAAATTATCAATTTTGATCACAGGTTATTTTCCGAATGCTTCGCCCCTACGACTGATGAATTCTTAATTTTCTTGATTTGAGTTTTGTCTTGTTTCCTTGATTTGACGTAACTGTTGAATCAACTTTTGAGCAGATTCAGTAGATAAAGCAGGTTTATCATCACTAACTACAGATGTTGGTGATGAATTAGGAATAACAACAGCTTGATTATTAGACTGATTTTTGTCTATTTGTGGATCAGGTACTGTTTGATTCTCTGGACTTGGTGAGGGCTTTAACTGTTCAATCTTTTGGGGAATTTTCCTATCGCCATTATTTGTAAATCTGAGTTGGAAAGGATAAGAACTAATGCGTTGCTCACCTTTAGGTGGATTAGCGTTGAAAAATTCCCTAGTTTTGGATTGTAGTTCAGGAGATACTGATCCATCTTGAAACTTGATATCTAAGACCTTACCATCAGGAGCTACAACCAATCGACCCAAAACAGTACCTTCCATACCGGGTTGATTTGTCGAGATAGTTTCACGGATAACTGCTTGTTCCTTAACATTGGGGTATGCTTCCCGAATTGTTGTTCTCAGGGTGTTATAAGAGTCGAGCTTGGCCAGTAACTGTTCCCGTTTCTGACCTTGAGAATTAAACTCGCTTCCAGTTGTTACTTGGGTTTGTTGCTGAGTGGAAGTTGCTGAAGATGGGATCACGATTGCTGCTGCCCGTAATTGATCTTTACCTTGTAGAGATGGTTCAGCAGCAAGATCAGAAGCAGAATTAGCAGCAATTTGAACTGGGTTATCTCCTAACTGAATTTTTTGTGGTTCAGTAACACCCTGTGGTGTTGCCGTAGAGCCAATATCAATAGCATCAGGAGATGGGTTAATTAGCGGTTCACTAGGTAATTTATTATCTGTCTCAACTTGTGGCAAACGGTTGATATTCAGTGCTTGGGTTTCTTTAATTTTGGCATCTATATCATCCACAAAAGGAGAGGATGAGGGAGAAAATGTATTTCTACTGATGCGGAAATTAGAAACTTGAGTTCTAAAATCGTTTCTAGCAAATCTTTGGATAGGCTGACTTTTGGGCAAGTAAGAAAGATTATAGTTGGCCGATGATGTAGGGATCGGTGGCAGTACCGACTGGCTAGGTGAAGTAGCTTGGATAGCTGGTTCTACAGGTGGGATGATAACTTTTTCCTCACCAAAGTTAATTAAAGGAATTCCCGGTTGTTGTGGCAGTTGGGGTTGTAAAGCCAGTTGGGATGGTGCTGTTTGAGGCAATCGGTTTTGATCAGCCGAACTCAATTCCATTAATCCGACTGCTTTTGTAGAATCAGCTGCTGTGGATTGACTAGAATCAACAGGCATTAATGGCACAATCAAGGCAATAGCACCGTGAATACCAAGAGAGGCTATAGCTGCTATTCCAGTGGGTTGGCTGAATATTTCTGGTATATTTTTCAGGATGGATGCGTAAGACATAGCTGTTATCGTTCACTCGGCTCGGTTGCAATTTACTAGTCGAATCAGGCAGAAGGCTGTAACAGTTATAACACCAGAGAAAATCAGCTTTTTTTCATTGCTAGATACAGCCATTTCTGCCATGCTTTACTAGGGATTTTATCTTTTAAATTATATTGCCATTTTTAGAGATTGGGTCCTCACTAACAAATAATAACTTCCTGTTTTGGCATGGAAAACAGGAACATTCAAGCCAAAGCAGAGAACAGGTTTTTGCTACTCGTGAGTCGGTTCTATTAAAGTTCAATTACCAAATGCTTCCGTAGGAGACAGTTGAGAGAATTTAGCGGTGGGTACTTCTTCCACTTCTGGTAACTTTTCTAAAGCCAAGGCTGTAGACTGACTAGCACCAGATAAACGTTTTAACAGATTTGGTCGGGAATCATACAACAGGTAAATAATGCGATCGCCTATTTCCCAACTTTGATTAACTGACATTACCTGTAGGCGCTCTTCCCTTTCCATCAATAGCGGTACTAACACCCCAGTCCTAATCTTTTCCTGTATATGCTCCTGCTGACTGGAAAATTCAGCCTCATTCAAAGTAGTTGTTCCCAATTTTACCCGGCCATTACTTAAATATTCATTCCAGGTTTTCACAGGTAAGTCAGAGACAAAAGCTTGATTCACTCTGCTATTGCTGCTGTTCACCGAGCCAGAAGCTTGGGGATCACGGGGAAATACTGCTAAAACACGGGGTGGATTAAACTCCTCTGCTGCCCGTTGTGCTAACACAAAATTCACTTCCCCGTTATTAGTCATTGCCAAAAAAGTACCCCTTGAAGCAATGCCAGCTTCTTCCAATACTTCTGCATCTAGCGCACTACTAGCAATCACGCGCAGATTTTGAGCTTCAGCTTGAGCAAAATATTGGGAGTCAGTGTCAATAATGATCACACTTTCTCCTCGTTCCTGGAAGAACCTGGCAATCAATAAACTCAAAGGATTACAACCCACTATGACTGCCCCAGTCGCATCTTTAGAAGTGATGCGTAACCATTTCACCAGCCACCCAGCTGTTAACCCTTGACAAAAAACAGTCATGATAATTGTCAAGAACACTAAAGCTTTAATCGCATCACCACCATTAACACCGCGTTGTGTCAGGGAAATTGCAAATAAAGATGCCACAGAAGCAGAAACTATGCCTCTGGGCGCAACCCAACCTAAAAACAATTTCTGTCGCCAATTCAGATTACTGTTCCAAGTACACAATAAAATGTTGATCGGGCGCACCACAAACATCAATACCAAAACAGTGAATAAACTACCCCAACCTAACGCTAATACACTGGCAATAGATAAATCAGCGGCTAGGAGAATAAACAGTACAGAAACACTGAGAATAGTCAGCTGATTTTTAAAGCTGCGTAACAGGCGTTCTTCAGGCACTGATGAGTTAGCAAATACCGCACCAGCTACAACTGTAGTCATAATTCCTGACTCACTGCGAATAGTTTGCGCTAAGGTAAACAAACCCCACAGTCCTGCCAATACCATTAGGTTTTTCAGTTCAAAAGAGAGAAAATTGGCGCGTTTGAAAATCCAACTCATCAAAAAACCACCAACACCGCCAATCATTGCGCCTACACTTAAACGCAAGATTAAACCCATAATGGCTTTAATAGGGTCAGGATCACCATTCAAAATAGTATCTAGAACCACGTAGGCTAAAATAGCTCCCACCGGGTCAATTAAAACCCCTTCCCCTTCCAGCAGCGTTGCCACTTGTCGGTCTACGTTGATTTGTTTGATCAGTGGACCAATGACTGTAGGACCTGTGACAACGACTATGGAAGCATAGAGAAAAGCTATATTCCAGGGAAATTCTCCTAGCCAGTGCGCCGCCATACTGCCACCAAGCAGTGTGATCAAGGTTCCCAAGGTGACCAGCAGTTGCAAACTGACGGAAACCCTGCCCATCTCCCGCAGATCCAATTTCAGTCCGCCTTCAAACAAAATAATTGCCGTCGCTAGGGAAACAATTACTTCTAGTCCTGTTCCTAGCAGATGGGGATGTAATAGTCCAATGCCATCAGCACCCAAGAGAATGCCTAACAAAAGTAATAAGACGATGCTGGGCAGCTTAAAATATGCAGCCATCACTTGGGCGCTGATACCTGCAAGAACTGTGAACACCATCTGTAGGGTGATTTGAAAAGATGCTTCCATGTTGTAGATTTTGAGGAATTAATTTCAAAATCCGTTAATTAACCTTTGTCGAGAATCATCAATATTAACATTAACTTTACAGGTACAACTGCACATCCATCTTGAAAACAATAGGATATTTTTTCATGCTTAGTTGTACATATTACATCTTTTTTCAGGATTTGGCGACCGTAATCAATAGGCTATTGGCAGCAGGAGGCATGAGGCAAGAGGTTTTTAGAAATTTTATAATTTCATAATTTTATAATTTCATAATTTCATAATTTTATAATTTTATAATTTTATAATTTTATAATTTTATAATTTTGTACTTGCTTTGGTTTTTCGTGCCGACTGACTTACCTGATGAAATGGGATGTTTGCAAGCCAATAACACGATAAAAAGTTTTTGGGCAGGTTGTTGCGTTATTGAGGGGAGGGATGAAAAACGATTCCAGCGGCTCCTGCCTTCTCCACTCCTCGATTTCCATGAATTTAGATGCCGAAAAAAAATTTTAGAAAAAGGTGTTGACATCCTCTGGGAAATAGAGTAGATTATTAAAAGTGAAGTCCGATGCCCCCATCGTCTAGAGGCCTAGGACACCTCCCTTTCACGGAGGTAACGGGGATTCGAATTCCCCTGGGGGTACTAAAACATAAAACATCAAAAAGTAGGGAAGAAATTTTATTTAGCGGATGCTGAATTAAGGTCAAAATATTACAAGAAAAGGGTTTTAGCCTTTTAAATTTTCAAAAAGTGCAAAGTTTATTGAAGGTTTGCTGAATAAACTGAAAATCACGATGAATAAAGAGTTGGAGGGTGATAACAAAGAAAATAGGTGCAAGGTTTTGAAAACTATGAGTAGGAAAACCTTGCACTTTGTTGGTTTTTACCTCGTTTCCAAATACAAAAAACTCCTTGATATCCTTGAACTGCTGACTCCTTGATAGCGACTTGTACTGAGCCTGTCGAAGTAAGCGTGGCGTTAGCCATTCTCCTTAATCTTCACGGAAAGACTTTTTCAGCATCCCCTACTTAACTCATTAGCTCTTTGGCGAATTGCTATGAGGTTTAGTTGTAGGTCTTTGCTGAGACGTTTTTCAATAATTGCTATTGGCATTGTTAGCTTTGTCCAAACTTGAATTGTGTAGCAGAGGTTAGTACCTTGACTTGTACCAACTGTATAAGGGTCTAAGCTCCAGCAACCGGAAAAACCTTTGAAGTCTCCTTCTACCATTTGGAAGTTGATGAGTTTGGGAAAGATTTCTTCTAGATCCAAAACCACACGCGCACAAAACTTGAAATTGAGCAAACGCTGAGATCCTATCTGTTCTAGACGTATACCTCCATTGGGATGCTCTAACAAACAACTTTTGGCGAGATTAGGGATAAATTGAGGTAAGGCTTCATAGTCTGTGAGAATTTTCCAGACTTTTTCGATGGAGTGGGGAATTTGAACCTGGGCGGTAATTTGCCGCTGTCGTTCTGCTAATTTCTCCACTTGGATGATGACTGGATCAATATCCAAGTTGGTTTCTAGAGCATTGTCATCAATGAGGTTGGGGGAATCAAGCCCCGCTGTTTTGTTTTCTGTAGTCACTGTTGAGAATGTGAATGAGTTGCTGAGGAAAACTGAGGTAGTGTGAGGGTAAAACAAATTTCGCTCAACTGAGAGTTGTCAATAGGGTTACTCTCAACAGCGATCGCTCCCTGTAAATAAAGATATAAGCTGCTTCCGATACAAAAAAGCTAACTAATGCTAACAAAAGTTGGCTACGAGAAAGTATCTTCACCTACTAGCTCCGATACTTTCTCCTGGTGGTTGTGGCTTGCTTAATATTTGATAATTAACCAATACAAACTTTGTTCCAGCACTATGATCATAACTGGTAAGCAACCTGGACTATAATTTGCTATAGAGCCAAACTCTCAGCACTTAGAGGAACCATGTCGCCATTCTTTGTCAGTCCTAATAACATTGGCTGTTGAGCTTCAATTAACTTACCTGTGAGGACACAACGTTCATCTTGCTGGGCTGTAGCCGCTATACTCGCTCGAATGTCAGCACGGGAAAATCGGGGTTTCCACTCACCTGATTTTTGCTGCACATAATTCCAGAGAACATTTCTAATCAAAGCTTGATATCCTTGATTGCCTGCTATCTCTTTCAGTTTATCTTTCAGTTCGCGTTCTAAACGGATGCTGGTAACTTCCATGTCGGTGGTTGATGTGCGTGCGATGGTATGCATTTGATTTTTTCTCCTTTATAGATATGGACAGGATAGTAATACAAGTGTAGTATGTTTAAAGGAATGTTCAATAGATAAAATTTTTTTGAGGTGAATTTTTTTGTGAAATTCATTTACCCCATTTCCAGTCCCTTCCATCCCAGCAACTGTCAGGCCAGTTGGGAAATTGTTGTTGTGGGAGTGGAGTATTTATTTATGGCCGATGGTATTCAGCATCCAAGGCAAAACACAGAGAGTAATTATGATTTTAGATATATCAACTTTGATCTGCTGAATATTAAACCACTATTAGAGATAACAAGCGGGAGGTACAGGGAAAATGTTGTACCGGAATAAGACCAGAAAAGTATCAGGTCAATTTTAGCCCCCGCTGCCGATATAGGTAAAGCGGGGGTTTTTAATCAGTAATTGGTGATTGGTGATTGGTGATTGGTGACTAATGACAGATTTGCAAGCAAACCTGGAATAACAGGAGAGCATAAGAAATGCTGAAATTAAATTATACCGAAAGAAGCTTTTATTTAGAGTGTATCACGCTGTCACTGGAAGAATGGGTGGCGCAAAGAGTGATTTTGGCGCTGCGAATCGGTCAAACGCTACATTTTGAACCTAGCACGGCTTCCTTTTTGCTACCTGTAGATTTACCAGGAGTAGAAAGGCTCAAGGCTGAGGCACAACGAAATGACGGTGACATTATAGCTCTGTCTACCTGTGATGCTGAGTATTTGGAAATCACCTTGCGGGGTTCTTGGTTATCAGATGGTGCGGAAGAAGCCCAGGGTGTGTTTATAACGACAATGAGCGATCGCACTGAGTTCTTTTTACATAAACTTTGGCAAGAAGCTCAAGTTTGTGCATCTGTTTTAAGTGATTAAATTAGGCAGGGAATAGGGAATAGGGAGGAAAATTTTAGATTTTAGATTTTAGATTTTAGATTGGAGATAACAAAAACAATCCCTGCGGGTTCAGCAGTTGCTCATGGGGGAAACCCCCAAGACCGCACTGCTTCACCAAAATCCAAAATCCAAAATCAATAACTCCTGACTCCTGCTATATTATTGTTCCATTTCTAATAATTCGGGAACTGTGACAAATCTATAACCTTGTTGTTTCAATCCTGTGATAATTTCTGGCAATGCTTTTACAGTTCTTTCTCGATTTCCTCCCCCATCGTGCATTAAAACAATAGCTCCTGGTTTTGCACCTTTAACCACATTTTTCACAAACACTTGATATTTGGCACGAGGATCGGTATCAGCAGAAGTTAAAGACCACATGACAACGGCTTTATTTTGACTTTTAGCATAAGCAGCTAAACCATTATTTAAATAACCTCCAGGGGGACGAAATATAGATGTTTTTACCCCTGTGGTTTGATAGATTAAATCATTGGTTTTCTCAATTTCACTTTTAGCTGTGGCTGGACTCATTCTTTTATATAAATGATTCCAGGTATGATTACCAATGGCGTGACCTTCCGCTACCACTCGTTTAGCAATTTCGGGATGATTTTTTAAAGAACTTCCTACCCAAAAAAATGTGGCTTTGACATCATGTTCTTTGAAAATATCTAACATTGCTTCTGTGGTTGTTGGCCAGGGACCATCATCAATAGTTAACGCAATCACTTTTTCATTGTTTTTGAGTTTGACTTGATAAACTGTCTTGCCTTGAAATTTAGCAGGAACGGTAAAATTCAGGTTTTCGATTTTTGCTGGTGGTTGTGATTTTGTGTTTACCTTATTTTCAGGAATGGAAACACCAAAGGCTTCGCTGTTAGTATTTGGTTGTGGTGTATTTGGGTTACTGGTACAAGCAGTTATAAATAATGCTATTGTGGCAACAAAAATAATGTTTCTTGTTTTGTTGTGGTTGTTTGTGGAAGTAGAATTAACAAGGTTTAGCATTGATTTCTGTGATATATTTCACAATATGAGAATTTGAACTTTTACAGTTTTAACAGAAAATCTCAATTTGGGGTAGAGGTTTCATTGGTATAAAATTCATACCCTTAATTCTCAAATATAAGTAACAGAACATACCAAGACAGAGTTTGATAGTTTAGCGGCAGTGAGATTTTCTATCTCCAGATAGATTTTGATGAGCTTTTTAGTGCAAAATTCAACCTAATTCTCTCGTAAGATTGATGAAAATGCTCTGACAGTCAATTAATCTGAAACCAGAAAGAAAATAGAAAAGAAAAATAGAGTGGAAGAATATAAAAATGAAGATTCTTGATTTTGCTAAATCTAGATGGAAATTAGCATCGAGATTGATAGTATTAGCTTTTGCTTGTACCTTCATATTTTTATTCAATGCTTTTCCTGCTTTAGCTATCAGTAGTTATCAAAGTGAACCAACAGAAGGAACGACACAATTATTAGAAACTCAACGCAAAACTGATGAAGCTGCTAAAAAACCACCCATAGGAATGAAAGAATCTCAAGAAAAAACTAGGAGAGGACTTAACGAGGTTCAAGGAGCAGCTGATATTGAAAAAATGAAGCGTCCTGAAAATACCGAAAGTGGGACTACTTCAGTAGAACAGGAAGTAGAAAGTTTTTTGGAAAAAATTACAGGCAGCAACCAATAATTCATAATTCATAATTCATAATTATGATTTTTCGGTTTTGAATTGGTTTTGTTGGGTTGATGGGGATAATGTCGATATTTTGAGAACTTATTAAGTAAGTAGTTAATAGTTGAAAGGCAAATAATGAGCATGAATACAATCAATATTGGATTGACAGAAGAACAACGTCGCGGTGTGGTGGATTTGTTAAATCAAGATTTGGCAGATGCTTATGTGCTGGTAGTAAAAACTAAAAAATATCACTGGGATGTTGTTGGTCCTCAGTTCCGCACGCTGCATGAATTGTGGGAAGAACAGTATGAAGAAATTACAGAAAATATTGATGAAATAGCAGAAAGAATTAGAACTTTGGGTGGTTATCCCATTGGTACAATGGAAGGTTTTCTCAATATTGCTACTCTCAAAGAACATAGCGGAGAAATTCCTACAGCAACAGGAATGGTAAATCAATTAGTGGAAGATCATGAGCAGATTATTCGTAATTTAAGAAATCATGTAGATCGTTGTAGTGAAGAATTTCATGATCAAGTTTCCGCCGACTTTTTAACTGATTTGATGGAAGAACATGAAGAAATGGCTTGGATGCTACGTTCATTTATTGAAGGACAAGCATTAGAACCAAATGCCAAACAACAACCAACAGAAACTAAAGTTCCGGTGGGTGTTTAGTTAAGAATTTGCCACACAATTTTCAACACAAAGAGAAGATAAATTAAAAGGAGTAAACAAGTGCCAGAAGGATATCAAGCAGAGCGTACCATCTCAGCTGTATTTAAAGAACAAAAGCAAATTAATGATGTAATTCGTCGTTTACTAAATAGAGGTGTACCGAAAGATCATATTTCAGTGATGGGGAGAAATTTCCAGTCAGAAACGCGAATTTCTGGTTTTATTACCAAGCGCGATGTGATTTTAGGAGGTTTGAGAACAGGGGCAATTTTTGGATCTTTGTTTGGTTCTTTCCTCAGCTTACTTACAGGTGTAGGAGTATTGTTTATTCCTTTTGTCGGACCAATCGTGGCAGCAGGACCTATTGGTGCGGTGTTGCTGGGTGCTGCGAGTGGTGCGATCGCTGGTAGTGCTGGCGCTGGCTTGGTATCGGTTTTTACGGCTATGGGAATGCCAGAAGATAAAGCAGCGGTTTATCAAACTCGTTTACAAGCGGGAGAGTTTTTATTAATGGTAGAAATTCCGAGCGATCGCAGCGGTGAATTTCAATTAATATTAGAAAGTTCTGGTGGTGAAGAAATGCACACCATTGGTAAAACACTTACCCATCCTTGTCCGGGTCCTTGTAACAGTCCAGAAGATTTATCTCCTGAAGTTCGCGCTCATTTATCAGCAGAATCACAACAATTGTTCATTCAGCACTATAACACTGTACTTGATGAAACCAACGATGAATTTACCGCTGAACAGTCTGCTTGGGATGCGGTTCATCAACAATTTGATGAAGATGAAAATGGTGTGTGGTCAAAACAAAAAGTTGGTGTTTAATTTCTTTTATTTCCATAACGAGTAATAGGTAATGGGGTAAAACTCATTACCTTTTTATCATTGACTAAATTTTATTTGCTAATATCTCGTAACTCAGGATTCAATCATCTTAAACTCACTCATCCATTAATGACTGGTATGACCACTAACTAAGCCCCAAATAAAAATGGCGATCATTGCCCCAATAATAGCCACAATTATACCGGGTATGCTCAAGGTTGCGGCTGTAAATTGTAATGTTCCTGTTTCCAATAAAGTAACTAAAGTTCCACCTATTAAAGCACCAATAATTCCTAATACCATTGTGGCTAAAATTCCGCCACCTTGACGACCAGGATAAATAGCTTTAGCGATAGCTCCGGCGATCAGACCCAGAATTATCCAAGCAATAATATTCATAGTTTATTCCATGAAAATTTCCATCTATAGATTAGTAATTTTATCTACTCATTAAGTCTATCAAAAGAGAGATTTAATTAATTGATAATTGATAATTGATAATTAATAATTCATGACTTATAGTTTGTGGGTAATTGTATTTTTTGTGAATAATTAAATCAAATAAATCAAATAAATCAAATAAATCAAATAAATCAAATAAATATTGTGGGGTGGGCATACTTCGACATAGTTCGACTGCGCTCACTAACCGTAGTTCGACTCCGCACTTCGACTTCGCTCAGGACAGGCTCAGTACAAGTCGCTCAGTACAAGTCTTGCCCGCCAATCGTGTACCTCATTACAAAGGAAAGTGCTGTATTTAAATTGGTATTTAATTGGCATACATTGAGAAAATTCGTTTGCATATCAGGGCTAATGCAACTGTAATCATCATAATTAATGTAATTTTACCACCTGGTATCAATGATTGATAAATACCATTTGTCAATTTTTGTTTTTCTCGTTGTTGCCAACTCATAATTGCCGGAATAATTCCTCCTAAAATCGAAACACTAAATATTCCCGTATAGTCTAGAGCAGTAAAAAATATGCTGGGGTTTATTGTTCCTAAACTCATGGGTGGAAATAGCACAAGTGAGAAAATAGGAAACCGAGAAATTTGATTTTTTGTCATCCGAGAAATGTCTTGAAAGAAATCGACTAAACCGTAAACAAAACCGATAAATGAGGTGATAATTGCGAACTCTGAAAAAACAGTTAAAACTAATCCTAAAATTTCTCCTGCTTCTCCTGAAAGCAAAATTTGTAAGGGATCAAAAACACTGCCACTTTGTGAATTATTCTGGAGGATATCAGGACTAACGCTGCCTAAAATAACAGCATTCCAAGCCAAAAACATCATCAAAGGAATGCCAGAACCGATAATAATTGATTTCCTGATTTTGCTGATATCGCCTTCTAGTTGTGTCACCACTACAGGCACAACGTTATGATAAAAAAGAGCTACACAAATCACAGAAACTGCACCACCGACAGCTTGCCAATTTTGAAAGAGAAATTGTGAGCTTTTTACTTGTCCTGATCCTAGCAGCAATAATCCAAGAAAAGAAGTAATGACAATTGCCACAAAGGCACTATTTAACTTCTGAATAAATCTTTCTTTTCCTAAATAGAGAATGCCACCAAATAACAATGTAAAAGTTGTTGTTCCTATCCAGTTAGGTAAAATATTTTCTAACCCAACTATTTTAGTTAATGTCGATAATAAAATATCTCCACCTTTACTGATATACGCCACTAAAAGGGCGTAGTGCTTAAACAAATATGCACCACCAGCAATTCTAGATCCTGTTTTTCCCAACGTCTTTTCTACAGTTGCCAAAAAACCTATGCTAGTCATGCCTTCTGCACCCATAACATTTAAGGTTACTTCGGCAATTAATAAACCGGAAAATAAGGTGTATAACCAAACTGCAATAATGACAATTGTAGATGGTAAAATACCCGATGGTAAAGTTACCGCAGGTAGGGCAAGAATACCAGCACCAACAGTAGTTCCAGCTATCAAAGCAGTGCTTCCTAAAACGCTACCTGGTTGATGATTTAATTTATTACCATCAAATTCCAGGTGAGAAAATAATCTGGTGACTTGCTTTTGTTCTGATTTGAGAACTTGATTCATGGGTTTTTGCTGGGATATCTGCCCAAAGCAGCAAGAAAATATTACTTGATATTACTTGATATTACTTGATATCAGTAATTTTAGCAAAAGATTTCCGCTAATTCCTCGTTTTTCTCGTTCCCATACAGAGTATAAGAATGAATTACAGCAGTTTTCATGTCTTTAGACCACATATTGACGCGAAACCTAAATCAAAATGTGTTTTATTTACCTGAAAATAGCTGTATTAAAAGCTCTGCCTTTATGGGATAGCAGAGTCAGAGACTCTGTGATGACATTCCCAGTTAGAAACTGGGAACGAAATAACGAGATAAAGGGGAGGTTTTAAACTTTGAATGAAAAAATTGTCAATTGTCAATTGTCAATTGTCAATTATCAATTGATAACTGATTTTTTAAACAAACCGCTTTGTAAACTCATACATTAAATCTACTCTTCCTTTACGTAACATAGCGGGATCTAATCTTTCTGTAGTATTGCAAGTCATCAAAACCACTAAATGCTGCTTCATTTGTACACCAGATTCATCAATTACACTTTGGTACAAAGTCCCATCTAACAAGGCTAAAATATGTTCAGTTTTGTTGTTATATTGGGCTACTTCTGAAGCTCTATCTTGAGCTAAGTTATCAGCTTCGTTGATGATGATACAAATTTTCTCTAAATAGTTGGGTGGCACAAAGTTAGTAATAGCATCATGATCCAAAATAAAGATGACATAACCTAAAGGTACTAAAATTTCCTTGGCTACTGATTGTGTCCATGCTGTTTTTCCTGTACCTGGTTCTCCATGTACCACAATTGCTAATTGATTTTGATTGAGAATAGCTTGCTGCACTGAATCAGTAAAATCTTGAATTTCTTGGGGAAATGTGCGAATGGGAAATTGATTATGAACTTTACCGACACGGCTTTGATATCCACTTAACATCACTGCTAAATCATAAGTGGCTTTATTGATTAATGGTGCTAAATTTTTTGACATTAAAGTATATTGTCTGCGTCCCCGATCATAGGGGTCAATTTGTAACCAAATATCGTGTTGAGACCAGTAAGCATAAACGGTATTGACGACATCTAACCGTTCCCAACTAACAAATTTTTCGACGGGAAAATAGAAATCTCTTTCTGCATAATATTGGGTGATAATATCAGGACGTTCCAATAAACGTAGAACGCGCAAAACAGTAATTTCTTGCAATAAATTCAGTACATAATCAATAGGAATGCTGTTACGGCTGACAAATTGGACAATGGGTGTTTCTGTACTTAAAACGTCTTTGTAACGATAATCTGGTGTGAGTGCATCGGGTGTGACGAAGTTCCAAAATTTCTGAAATTCACTACGAGTATAGTCAGAAGCTAAATTTAATATATTTGCCCACCAGGTATAATCTTTTCTGGCTAAAGCGTCTGCATAAAAACTGACTAGATTAATACTTCTTTGTGTTAACTCTTGAGTATCATTTAATATTAGTTGTTGGAAATAGTCCCAATCAAAATCACGCTGAAATGGTCGCCAACCACTAGCTAGTAGGTTGTGACGATTGTTGTTCGCGGAACTACTATCATTATTTCGGAAATAGTCAAAATCCATAGGAGTAAGTAGTCAGTAGTGAGGATTAGAGGCGTTCCGGTGGAACGTCTGTACAGGAGTCAAACCTGGTTGATATTTGATTCTTGTTACATAATTAGTCTGGTATATCTTACAATGTAACTTTATACTACAGAAATATAGCTACGTCAAGTATTATGCTTAAAATTGTTCAGTTTGAGCAAGTATCATATCACTTCTTTACAAACCTACAAAATACCATCGCAATTCAAGTAATATTTCTAGCAATGTTTATCGTCTGCTGTATTTAGGAAATTTCTCGATTGATGGGGGTATATGGCAATTTCCCATATATTGACAGCAAAATAAATCACTGAAGTCATAAATTTAACAGTTTATTTTCATACTGTTTAATGCAACTAGTGTAATTTAATTTTTTGCTTATAGATATGTCAATAGTGATACTAAAGTAAATAACTATGCCTTTTTTCTCTACAAAGTTATTGTGAACTTATGAGGAAAATATTCTGTAATTTTGCATATAATCAAGGGGTGTCTACTAAAGCTATTCAGATTGAGTTGTTCTTTCCTGTTGAATGTGGGTAAGGATGATCAACTGAGTGGCAGCAAAACACTAGCTAATCTTGAATCAGCACGTCTTATGGTTTGTGGGATTATCGCCTAGTTTGACTATCAAGACGATAAAGCCCAATTTAATCTTCTGGAGACTAGATGTATCTGACACATTCATTCATGAGTGATGAAAAGAAGCAAAACTCTCAGCCGCCTTTGATTTTGGTAGTAGAAGATCATGATGATAGTCTATTACTACTTAGTTATACTTTGGAGTTACTAGGGTGTAGATTTATTTGTCAAAATGACAGTTACACTACACTCTTAGTAGCAAAAGAATATCAGCCAGACTTGATTTTGTTGGATATTCTGTTACCTGGGTTGAATGGTCTAGATGTTGTGCGATATTTAAAGCAAGATCCATTAACTCGCCACATTCCTGTTGTTGCTGTTACGGCTTTAGCTGGCAGGGAACAGCAAGAACGTATCCTGGGAGCAGGTTTTGACGACTATCTCAGTAAACCCTATATGCTGGAGGATTTAGAGGCAATTATTCGTCGTTTTCTTGATCACAAATTTGAGCCTTTTTCTCCGTTTGAACAATGCAGGTAAATAGAATCAAAATTTTTATGACTTCAAAATTTTTATGACTAATCTTTGCTGTCACAGGGTTTTATTTCTGACTCCTGACTCCTGACTCCTGACTCCTGACTCCTGACTCCTGACTCCTAAAAAATTAAGTTTCCTTTGGCAGTTTGATTTTGAATATACTACCTTTACTTAATTCTGATAAAAGTTCGATTTTTCCACCATGCGCTTCTATGATTCTTTGTGATAAATGCAGTCCTAAACCACTACCTGATCTTTTATTTCTCCCTTGACGAAATCGCTCAAAAATTGTTGCTTGATCTTCTGGTGCAATGCCATAACCAGTATCTTCAATTTCAATTACTACTTCACCTTGATGTGTTTTGGTGGGGCAAGTTTTCAAAATGCGAATTTCTACACCGCCTGTATCTGTAAACTTGATTGCGTTACCAATTAAGTTATTCAACACTCGGCGTAGTTCTAATCTATCACCTAAGACAATTCCTCCATGATTTTCTACCTGGTTTAACTCATGGGTATCTAATTTGAGAGTTAAGTTTTTCTCAACAGCAAGGGGAGTTAGTTCACTGATGACTTCTTCAGATATTTCTGTTAAGTCGCATTTTTCCAAATTTAAGGTCTTTTTACCTGCCTCGAAGCGATAAACTTCTAGTAAGGTATTGACCATTTGCATTAAATTTTGGTTACTGCGAATCATCACAACGATCGCTTGTTTCATTTCTGGAGAAATTTTACAAAAAGTCTCCTGTTGAAACAAAGCTAACATTCGATCAGCTGCTACTAAAGGTGTGCGTAAATCATGAGTCAGACGCGAAACAAAATCTTCTCGCTGACGGGACATTTTTTGCTGTTCATCAATACTATGCTTCAGTCGCAATAGCGATCGCACTCTGGCTAATAATTCATCAGTATCAAATGGTTTGCGAATAAAATCATCAGCACCCGCATCTAACCCTTCCACTACACTAGATTCATGAAAAGCTGTGATTAACAAAATTGGAATATAACTCAGATCAGGATTATCACGAATTCTCCGTGTTACTTCATAACCATCCATCCCTGGCATCATCACATCTAGTAAAATCAGATCCGGTGGAGATTGTGCCACTTTTTGTAAAGCAGTTGCTCCATCTGATACTAAATCAATTTCATAACCCTCACTCTCTAAGAGTGTTTGTACTAAAATTAAATTATCTCTTGTATCATCAACGGCGAGGATACGATCAACCTTATCACTTTTGACAAAAGACATAGTTTATGTTTACAACTTTTTGGTCATTAATCTAAATTAATCTACTCTGGAATCTACACTTGGGAATTTACATGGAAGTTGACAGTAATTTAAAGTTTCAGATCAGGATATCCTAGCGAAACTTTATTGAATTGAAATGGTAGGTGAGGTAGATTTTGCTGAGAATAATAAATTCCATCATCACTACCGACATTCCAACTATAATTATCTCTAGTATTATCTCCCGCATGAGGTGATAATGAGATTTGACGTGGCAATTCAATTTTAAATACCGAACCCACTCCTAATTGACTTTCTAGAAATATTTTACCTCCCATCATTTGTACCAATGAATCAATAATTGCTAAACCCAGTCCAGTTCCTGGATATTTACGACTAATACCTTGATCTACTTGTCGAAATGCCTCAAAAATATGTTGATAATCTTGAGGGGAAATACCAATTCCTGTGTCTTTAATACTAATTGATAATTGATTTCTGGTAATTTCTTTCACTTCTACTTTAATGCTTCCATACTCTGTAAATTTAACCGCATTGGAGAGCAGGTTAATTAAAATCTGATGTACGCGCACGGGATCATTAAATACCAAAGTATTTTCTAATTCTATTTCCACTAACAAAGATAACTTTTTTGCTTCCGCTAAAGAACGAATTTCACCTACAGTATTATTAACTATCTTTGATAAATCACATATTTCCGGTTTTAGTTCTAATTTACCAGCCTCCAATTTAGAAAAGTCTAAAACTTCATTCAATAACATCAGTAAATGCTTACCATTATTGAGGATACGCTCTACCAGATCCGCTTGCTGATTGGTAAGTTGACCAAATTTAGGACGTAACAGTATTTGCGAAAAACCAATGATGGCATTCATTGGTGTTCGTAACTCATGAGATATGGTAGCTAAAAATTGTGATTTAAGTCGTGATGCTTCCAACAATCTCAAATTTTGTAATTGAATTTGTTGCCTTTGTCTCTCCAATTCTTGGTTCTTCCTAATCAGTTGTTCATTACTTTCTTTAAGTTGTTGATATGCCAAATCTGCTTTCATTTCTGCCCGATATAACCGCATCGTGTTTCGCAAAACCAATACCAAATGTTCTGAATTTAGTTGAGATCTAATCAGATAATCTGTAGCACCAGCTTGCAATAAATCAACAGCAATTTTTTCCTCTCCTTGAGCGGTGAGAATAACTAAAGGAACTTTGATTTCACAAGAGCGCAGCTTGTGAATTAAAGTGAAGCTATCTTGGTTTGGTAAGCAATAATCGAGAAAAACGCAGTCAAAATTAGTATTTTGGAGAGCAGAAAGGGCATTATTACCGTCGCTGACTTCACACAGTTCCATATAAACATCAGCTTTTGTCAGGGCTAGACGGACTGCCATGCGATCTACTTCATCATCATCTACAACCAAAATTTTCAGCGTCTCTTCCATTAGTTTTTATTTTCGCTGTCCAAAAGAGATTGAAGTACAGCATTTCTATTTTCAGATAGTAAGCATTCAGCTAAAACTGCTTTTTCAACTGATTTTCCAGGATGTTTAGGGGAGACTGATACTAAAATCAATTTCCTAATCCCTTGCTACAAATGCTCATAAATCCCAGATAATAGGTGATTACTGATTACTGACTGCTGAATACTGACTTCCAATACAGCAGCAGTCAGAACTAAAATGCTGTTAGTTCCAGGCTTTGTCAATCTCATTGTTTACTTTATTTACCTACAAGAAGCTGTATATAACTACAGAATTGACAATTTTTGTGTATCTCAAAAAACGCTATTGAGTAACTCAGGTATTTTACACAATATCTAATTAATATTTTTTACATTCAATTTATCTTCCTCCACTTTTAGTAGTTTTAATTTGTTATGTTTTTAGCTGGTTGCAGAATCAAGTATTTGATTTTTTCTGCCATTTTTTTTTGATTGTGTTGAATCTCCTGGTTATAACTCTAACAAACGGAAAATTGCTCTCGTTTAATAAAAAATAATTTAAAAACAATTGGCAATTATCCAGATGAAAGTGATTCTCTATGAAATCTGGCAGAGTCGAGAGAAAGTAAAATCAAATACTTTATCCATCTCAACACAATTGTAAATGAGTAAATGATTTACCGTCCTCACCCATTAGTGAGAGTTGCATACAAACATTGTGTACCATCAGCTTGAGCAGTTTTACTCACTTGAACAGTAGTTAGTCTTGATTCGTGAGTGATTAATCATTCAATATTAAAAAGCTGTAAGTGCATATCTTGCTATTGCCACATAAACGCGAATCATTAGTTTTAAGCCCTTGCCCTCGTT
Organism: Sphaerospermopsis sp. LEGE 00249; assembly: GCF_014299995.1. Classification (NCBI taxonomy): domain Bacteria; kingdom Bacillati; phylum Cyanobacteriota; class Cyanophyceae; order Nostocales; family Aphanizomenonaceae; genus Sphaerospermopsis; species Sphaerospermopsis sp. LEGE 00249. The sequence goes on from NZ_JACJUZ010000006.1 coordinate 96,086, forward strand.
CATAGGTAGAAAATTTTAAATTATCTGATGTTGTATGTGATGTTGGCGGAGCCTGTGGTCGGTACTATGATAGATGATGAAGTTACCAGTTGGTCATTCTGTTGATCATCTCTTGATACAGCACTTCCCGGTCTAATACTGTACCTCAAAACAAAGGAATCTGCTGTAAGTTTATGTCGCAAGAATCTTGTGCTAGGATAAAAATGTGAACCTCCTTGATTCAGCAGGCTATATACAAGGCTTTAAACTTGAATTTGACAGAATAACTAGAGTCAGATGTAATACATTTTCTGATCAGAGTCAGTAAAAATCACCCCGATTACTGTCTCATTAGTTACTACGTAAACAACTGATCTGGTGTCAAAAAAGTAAGATCTCAAGTTTAGCACAAGCATTGTTGACAGAGTTGATGAGAAGAAAAAGACAAATTTATAACATTTAACCAACTCGTCAAGGTGAGGTAAAAGTATTCAAGGAGATTGGTAGAACTTAAAATTCAAGAAAAAATGAGAATAAGGAAGGCACAGTCATAACAAATAGGTTGATTGTCTGATTTTCCATTGGTTTCAATATTTCATATTTTCCAAAAAAATAGCCATATACCCGTAGCTAGATTTTTACTTCTATCCCAGATAAAATAAGTGAAATTTATTATTTCTGTCGATGGATGCAACCAGGTCAAAATATCATCTATCTTTAGTTTGGGAAAATTAGATCCAAATTAGATCCAAATTAGATCCAAAACTTACATTCATTGTAAGAATTCAGGAGTCAGGAGTCGTAGGTGCGAAGCATTCGGGCGACCAATTATCAATTTTATGCAAAGGCTATTTTCCTGTAAGGGCGAAGCATTCGGGCTATAAATTATCAATTTTGATCACAGGTTATTTTCCGAATGCTTCGCCCCTACTTCGCCCGTACAGGAGTCAGGAGTCAGGGGTTAGAATATTTGTGTGCAGCAGGAATCTACATGAGCAAGTTTGTTTATCAGTTTGTTCATCAATTATCAAGCATGACTCGAAAACTCTCATTCATTCTGAATCCTGTATTCTGTCTCCTCAATCCTTACCAGTCAAATTAAGTTCAAATTAATTTCAAGTTAAGTTCAAGTTAAGTTCAAATTAAGTTCAAAGCAGCAGTTTAAGTTCAAAGCAGCAGTCAGATATATAGTTGGGTGTAACAATGAATGAGATTAGCATTCTTTTAATTGAAGATCATGATTTAACCCGGATGGGGTTAAGGGCTGCATTGCAGTCACACGGAGGGTTAAGGGTGATAGGTGAAGCGGCAAATGCCAGCCAAGGATTAAAACTTTTGGAAACTGCCAAGCCGGATGTAGCAGTAGTGGATATTGGTTTACCAGATATGGATGGAATTGAACTCACCCGCAAGTTTAAACGCCATCAAGCAGAAACTGGGCAAAATAATACAAAAATTTTAATTTTGACAATGGATCATACAGAAGATGCCGTCTTAGCTGCTTTTGCGGCGGGTGCAGATTCTTATTACATGAAAGAGACAAGTATTAACAAATTAACTGAAGCCATACAAGCTACTTATGCTGGTAACTCTTGGATTGATCCAGCGATCGCCAATGTGGTACTCAAAAAAATGCGCTCAAGTTTACCAGGAGAAAGTCTCACATCTGATAAACCAAAGACTGTAAAAATTGAGGCTTTAGCTACAGAATATGAACAAGTTCTGGAAACCTATCCTTTAACTCAGCGGGAACTGGAAATTTTAGAATTAATTGTTGCTGGTTGTAGTAACGGTCAAATTGCAGAAAAACTGTATATTACTGTGGGAACAGTAAAAACTCATGTTCGCAATATTTTGAATAAACTTTGCGCTGATGACAGAACCCAAGCCGCAGTTCGGGCTTTACGTTCTGGGTTAGTAGGTTAATAGGTGACAGGTGACAGGTGACAGGTGACTGGTGACTGGGGAAGAAGTGATAGAGGTTAAGTTAAACGTTCTTGCAAACATTCGGCAATACGTTTGGCAGCACCAGGTAAACCCATCCTTTTAACTCCATTTTCAGAAATTTCGTGTAAAAGATCGGGATTTTGTAACAGAGACTGTATTACTTGGGCAACTTTTGCTGGTTGGTTTACTAAAATTAGAGATGATCCTAGAAGACGACTTTGGGCTTCTGCAAAAGCAGGATTATATTGAGGACCTTTACCGGGAATAGCGATCGCTGGTTTGCCTAAACCAATAAATTGTTCTGTTGCTGTACCTGCCATAGCGATCGCTAAATCCCCCAAATGTAGACAATCATTATAAGCTTGTTGAGTGAGCATAAGATAAGCATTTTTTTGTTTAAAAATCAAAGCATTAGCATCAGCGAGTTTAACTGGAGATTGATCCCATTTTTGCCAACCTGGAATTTTTAAAGTTTGAGTAAAAATATTGCCATCTAAACCGGGAGCGATCGCACCTAAAAACACCATCTCTCGCTCCCGGAAACTCTCAATCAAAGCTGATACAGCGATCATCATCACTTCCCAATTATCATAAGCCTCACCTGCACGAGAACCGGGAAGCAAAGTCACAACCAAAGGACGAACAATCTCTTGTTGTTCAAAACTATCATAATCAAATCTAGAAGTGCTAAAAGAAGGATCTAAACCATCCATCATAGGATTTCCCACATCAAAAGCTGTAATAGGCCACTTTCTTAAAATTTCCGTTGTCAGCGCATCTCTAGGAAACACCGCCCGACAACGACGACGACTCATCAACCACCTTTCCCAAGGATGATAAATAGAACCTGAAAAATTTTCCCAACGTGCCGATTTTGACTTTCTGGGTAATAAACCCAACTCATCCCGCACATAATATTCAGATTTTGCCGTTCCCACAAAAGCATAATTAGCACCGCTGATAGCTGCAAACAAAAGTGGTACAATATCCCCCACAGATAAAATCGCCTTTTGATTATCTAACTTTGTTTGCGAACTTACCCAACCACGCACCGCTTGAATCTGCTTCCAAGTCAGTTGTACCAAACCACCCTGGACATCCCGCATCAGTTGACGACTATCCATATAAATAAAACCACCAGAAGGCATAGTCTTAACTTCACCAATACAAGGCACATTTAAATTTTGGTAAGCACGACCTTCACCCACTATAGGTAAAGCAAAGATATCAGGAGGAGAAGATAACTGTTGCAGTTCCTTAATGATCCGTGCAGCAATGATATCTTCACCATGACCATTACTTAAAACCAGTAACTGTAAACGAGAACTTTTATCTGGAGACTGCTTCAATAAAAGTAATTGAGATAGATCACGCATAGAATTTTAGATTTTAGATAGGGGCTTGCAATTTGTCATCATCAAGCCTGATAATGAATAATACCAATTACCAAAACAACCAAAACACCTGTACCCAGATCCTCGACTTCTCAAAGAAGCCGGGGATCTTTTTAGGTTTTGGATTTTAGATTTTGGATTTTAGATTTTAGATTCGGTCTTGCAATTTGTCATCATCAAGCCTGATAATGAATAATACCAATTACCAAAACAACCAAAACACCTGTACCCAGATCCTCGACTTCTCAAAGAAGCCGGGGATCTTTATCCTCAGCGATCGCCTAACACCGTCAGCTTTTGTAGTAGCATAGTAGTAGCAAAAATCTAACCAGAAACAAAAAATTACAATTATTGGTCTCTTAATCCATAAGTATCTACAGCAAAGATTATCATTAATTATGCGAGTTTCTTCTGCGGCAATTTTTACCTTAGCTACTTTAGCTGTTAGTAATGCCACTCAGCAAGCCAAGGCTGCACCGACTCAAAACATAAATCAAGAGCATAAAACCGCAACAACAGATGTGGTAATAGTGCCTGATGTAGAAACTCAAACAGCACAGGTAGAAACCTTAACAGCACCAGAAACTACTTATGCCATAGAATTTAGCTCTCAACCGATATCGCAACCAGTAGTTGTACGGACAAATATCAATAATTATATTAATAATAATAACAACAGTAACAACTTAATTACAGATGCTAATTTAGTAGTTACCGCCACCAATGTCCAGATCATAGGCGCTAATACAGAATTAGAGCAAATCATTCGTAAAGTTATTAAAACCCAAACTGGAGGAGGAACTAGTCAAACCCAACTTCAACAGGATGTAGCCGCAATTTTAGGCACTGGGTTATTTGCTAATGCCACAGTTAACAGTAGCAATACATCCGCTGGTGTAAATGTAGTTTATCAAGTGCAACCAATAGTTGTACAAGCATTACAATTAACTGGTGCAAAAGTTCTTACTTATCAAGTAGCCTTAGAAAATTTCCAAAATCAGATTGGTAAAGATATCAGTCCAGCAGCACTTCAGAACATAGTACAGCAAATTAACCAATGGTATAAAGATAACGGTTATACCCTAGCCAGAGTATTATCAATTCAACCGAACCGTCAAGGTATCCTCACAGTCAATGTAGCAGAAGGTTTAGTAGGTGATATCAAATTTCGGTTTTTGAGCGAAGAAGGCGAAAAATTTGATCAAAATGGTAATCCCATCAAAGGACGTAGTAAAGCAGATTTTATCAGACAGCAACTCAAACTAAAACCCGGAAAAGTATTTGCAGAAGATTTAGCACGGCAAGATATCCAAACTTTATATAAATTAGGTTTATTTAAAAGCGTCAATGTTGCATTTGAAGGAGACGCAAAAAAACTAGATTTAATCTATGAACTGCAAGAAGTAGGAGCGCGTTCTGTTAACCTGGGAGGTGGATATAATGCTGATGATGGGATATCAGTGATTGTTAGTTATAGAGATCAAAATGTTGGTGGTGTGAATGATACCTTGTCTGCAAATGTGGAACTAAACAGACAGGATGTACTGTTTAATACTAATTTTAACAGTCCTTATCGAGAAACTAACCCTGAACGTTTGGGTTATAACATCAAAACCTTCCGTAGAAGACAAATTTCCGATACCTTTGACGATAAAATCAAACTGCCGAATGGTGATAAAGTGCGGGAAGGGAAAATAGGCGCTAGTGTGAGTTTGCAACAAGAAATAGATGGTTGGGATGCTGCCTTGGGTCTTAATTATACTCGTGTTACTATCCGCGATCGCTCTGGAAATATTACCCCCAGAGATGCTAACAATAACCAATTATCCTTGAGTGATACTGGTGTGGATGACCTAGCTACCGTATCATTTACAGCCACTAAAGACAAGCGGGATAACCCAGTACAACCAACTGAAGGTTCAATTCTCACATTCAGCACCGAACAATCTATACCTGTAGGTAATGGACAGATTACCATGAATCGGCTACGGGGCAACTATAGTCAATTTATGCCCGTAAATTTATTTAACAGCACACAACCCCAAGTATTTGCTTTAAACCTGCAAGCTGGTACTGTAGTGGGTGACTTACCACCTTATGAAACTTTTAACTTAGGTGGTTCTAACTCAGTGCGTGGTTATGATGGTGGTAAAGTAGGAAGTGGTCGTAGTTATGTGTTAGCTTCTGCTGAATATCGTTTTCCGATCTTCCCTATTGCTGGGGGTGTGATATTTGCTGATTTTGCCACTGATTTAGGTTCTGGTGATACAGTGATTGGAGAACCAGCTAATGTGAGAAATAAACCTGGTAGTGGTTTTGGTTATGGTGCGGGTGTGCGCGTTGATTCGCCTTTAGGTTTAATTCGTGCTGATTTGGGAATTAATGATCAAGGTGAAAGTCGGGTGCATATTGGTATTGGTCAGAAGTTTTAATTTGGTTGTGGTGTGTTAAATTTCTAAGTAATGAACCACGTTCTGCGAAGCAGTTCCCGAAGGGTAGAAGCAAAGGACACGAAGGGAGGAGGTTTAGAGAGATTTTGCGTAAGTCTTGATTAATTAGGGTAAAATTATAACAGTGTGTTGGTTTTGAGTCTATGCGTCAATGTCTTAATCCTGACTGTCTTTTTCCTAATCCTGATAATTTTCAATATTGTCAAAAGTGCGGTAATAAGTTACTTTTGCGGGAAAGATATGCACCTCAATCAATTTTAGGTCAAGGTGGTTTTGGGAGAACATTTTTAGCTATTGATGAGGATAAACCATCAAAACCTTATTGTGTAATTAAACAATTTTTACCCCAAGCACAGGGAACAGATAGTATTGAAAAAGCATCCCAGTTATTTGCACAGGAAGCACAACGTTTAGAGGAGTTAGGTAAGCATCCGCAAATACCTGAGTTAATGGCTTATTTTACATCCGATAATCGTCAATATTTAGTACAGGAATTTGTTAAAGGTGCAACTCTACAAACTGAGTTAGATAAAAATGGTGTTTTTTCGGAACAGCAAATTAAAGGTTTATTAATAGAACTGTTGCCAATATTGGAGTTTGTTCATAGTAAACAAGTAATTCATCGAGATATTAAACCAGAAAATCTTATTTTGAGTAGTGAAAATAAGTTATTTTTAGTAGATTTTGGGGCGGCGAAAATAGTTAAACTACAGCAACGCACAGCTACAGGAACAATTATCGGATCTGCTGAATATTGCGCCCCTGAACAGTCAATGGGTAAACCTTTATTTAGTAGTGATTTATATAGTTTAGGGGTAACTTGTTTGCATTTGTTAACAGGAGTTAGTCCCTTTGATTTATATAGTCCGATGGAAGGGGAATGGGTATGGAGAGATTTTTTAAATGGAAATGTGGTAAGTGATGAATTAGGGAAGATTTTGGAAAAATTAGCAAGTCCTATTGCTAAACATCGTTATCAATCTGTAAAAGAAGTGATGCAGGAGTTAAATTTTGTAGATCAAAATGTGAGGCGATCGCCTTCTCAAATTTTACCTTCACCACCTCCACAATCTCAACCACCTGTGAAAATTCCCCAACCATCTGTTACTGTAACAAGTCGGTATCAAAAACTAGAGAAATTATTAGCAGCAAGAAAGTGGAAAGAAGCAGATGAGGAAACAAGACGGATAATATTGACGCTTGCTAACCGAGGAATACCGGGTTATTTGGAAATAGACAATGTTCTTAATATTCCAAGTGGAGACATCAGCATTATAGACAATTTGTGGGTAAAGAATAGTAATGGACGCTTTGGTTTTTCTGTGCAGAAGCAGATTTATGAAAGTGTGGGGGGAACAACAACTTACAACCGCCAAGTCTTGAATAGATTCATAGATAAGGTAGGATGGAGAACAGGAGAAAATTTACTGTCTTATAACGAGATTACCTTTGACATAAAAGCACCAAAAGCGCATCTTCCTTTTTTTCCCGTAGGTTCGATATGGTGGTGGAAAGTAGTTATTAGTTTGTATTCTCAAGATGATTACTGGAAAGCGGTTGTAATAGTTCTGATCTTGCGTTCATAACAGTAAACTGTAAAATTTAAAGATTACAGAAAAATATTAAGTCTGAATCAGGATAACCAGGATTAAAGGATGTACAGGATGTTACTGTTAACCTATTCAAAAATAACAGAAATTTCTCTCTGTGTCCTCTGTGCCTCTGTGGTTCGTTCTCAATCTCCTAGTCACAGATCCACGACTTAAAAACAAGGTAAAATCAAAGAATGATTAACCAAAGGTGAACAATGGAAACCCAACAACTAAAAGCCCTGATCAAAGAAACTATTTTAGAACTGATAGAAGAAGAAAAATGGACAATTAAAAAAATATTAATCCCAATCTTGAATAACAAAGAAAATGAAGACTGGAACGAGTTTTCCTTAGAACAAGCTATGAGAGACTTAGAAAATGATCATCTTCCTGAATACACCGAATCCGATTTAATAGAAAAATGGCAATAGCAGGTCAAATAGTTCTCTTCAGATTTCCGCAAACTAACCTGACACTGGGGAAATTACGCCCTGCACTACTCATCAAACCCCTATCTAATAATACTTATGATGACTGGTTGGCCTGTATGATTTCCACAAAAACAGGACAAGAAATAGTAGGATTAGATGAAATTATCTCACCCCAAGATGTTAATTTTTCGCAAACAGGCTTAAAATCAGAAAGTGTGTTTCGAGTTTCACGAATAGCTGTAGTTTCCGAACAGATACTTTTAGGAAAAATTGGTGAAATTTCTGAAGCAAGATTAACAAGAATTAGACAAAATCTAGCAAATTGGATTTTACAAGATTAGGTATATTATTAAACCAGATTTAGTAAACCGTGTTCAATCTCTAGTTGCTGATGTAGAAATTGATCTTGATGCAATTCTATCTGAAGAGGATGAGTAGCTTGTCTGCAAATCAGCCTTTATATACAACCTGGTCTAACTTTCTGTAAAAACTGAAAATTCTGTATTATAATAAGACAAGTGCTGCTTATAGCATTTCATAGTCATTACTCACCACAAAAAACACTATGCGCTTAAAAAGATGGGAATCCCCCCGTAAACAGGGGAGAAACGACAAAGGCCGGGGCGGTTCAGCCAGAAAAAGACAAATCAAGAAACAACAGCAGATGCTGAGAAACAAACTCAAAGAACGGCAAAAGCCAGAAAACAACCAAAAAAACCAGAAAAACAACCAACCAAGGGAAGGGATAACAACCTTCCCTCTTTTTTTGCCTCAAATCCCTCAGAACCCGGACTTCTCCAAGAAGTCCGGGATCTTCTATAGCCACCTGCTAAGGAATCGGAAATTTTTTGGAAATTTTTTGGAAAAAACCCTTGACAAAACCTATGGGGTGACTGCTATATTATTTAGAGTGAAAGCAGTGGGGCGTAGCCAAGCGGTAAGGCAGCGGGTTTTGGTCCCGCCATCCCTAGGTTCGAATCCTAGCGCCCCAGTATTATCAAATAATTATCAAGGGTAGATTAAAAAGTCTACCCTTTTTGATATTTTGGATTTTATATTTTAGATTTGGGATTTTAGATTTGGGATTTTAGATTTGGGATTTTAGATTTACCAATTACTCAATATTGTTATTTTTCGGGTGATTTTAAAGCTTGATCTAAAATTTCTCTCGCTTGTTCAGCTTTCGCTTTTGCTTCTTGATAACGAATATTAGCTTGGGCGAAATTTTTCAGCACCTTGAAACCTTCCTTGAGACGGGTAATTTCATCCTCAGTTACAGTATTATCAGAAAATAGAACATCAACAGCTTTACGAATTTCTAAAGCTTCAGCGCGGGTTTCCTGGACTTTTAACTTGAGTGTAGCCAAATTACTGAGAACTTGTACAGCTTGGGTAATGGCATCCTCACCGTTAGTATTATCAACAGTTGGTTCTTTGACTTCTATTAACTGTTGAGGACCAAAACCTTCTTCCAATTCTGTGGGTAGTTTATCAGCTTCCATCAGTTCCATCAACTGATCCATTGCTTTATCACGGGCTTTAGCCGAATCTCTTCCAGGAACAGTGAGGATAATTTCTGGACTTTGAGCGAGAGTATATTGAACCATAGTAGGGGAAAAATTTGCTGGTTTACCAAGATGGTATTTAATTTTAACATTTAAATTAATTGGTAATTGGTAATTGGTAATTGGTAATAATTTATTCCCACTGTCACCTGTCACCTGTCACCTGTCACCTGTCCCCAGTCCCCAGT
>NZ_JACJUZ010000121.1:0-8513 GCF_014299995.1 Sphaerospermopsis sp. LEGE 00249
ATCATCTTCAGTATAAAAACGATGCCCCGACAATGTTCTTTTGGCTGGAAGTCTTCCTTCAACATCCCATCTTTGCAAGGTCTTGACTGAAACTCCGATTTTTTTAGCAAATTCATGAGGTTTAAACATAAAGTCACTCATAGGTTTGTCTATTAAATTGTCAACTTAGGACAAGCTCTTCCCAGTCCCCAGCGATGCACTGAGCTTGTCGAAGTGTCCCCATTCCCCAATCACCTGTACCTAAGACAACGACATCACGCATAATTATGTAATTATTATTGAAGTTTTCACCTGTACATCATGATGAGCGAACTGGAGCGGTATTATAGAGTATTAGATTTAGAGCCTGGAGCAACACTAGAAGAGATCAACCAGGCTTACAAAGATTTAGTGTTTGTTTGGCATCCTGATCGCCTACCTAAAGATAACCACCGCTTACAGCAAAAAGCCCAAGACAAGATTAAAGCCTTGAATGAGGCTCGTGAAAAATTACGTTCCCTAAAAGATCAACCTCAAACTGCAAATTATTCTAGACCTACTCAACCGAAAAAACCATCTTCGAGTTATTATCAACCCACACAAACAAATTACCAACCACCAAATCAAAATCCTGACTTGAGCGGCAAAGATTTTAGTCGCGCTAATTTGAGTAATAAAGACTTATCTGGCAGAAATTTGAGTTATGCCAATTTAAGCGGTTCTAATCTCAGTGATACTTTTATGCACAAAGTTAATCTTAGAGGTGCGGATTTGTCGGAAGCCAATTTATTTAGAGCTAACTTGTTGTTAGCAGATTTGAGAGAAGCAAATTTACGCTCGGCTAATTTGATTGGTGCGGATCTAAGTGGTGCTGACTTGCGGGGTGCTGACTTGACAGGTGCAAGGATTCGTTCAGGCGATCGCTTGCTGGTGAAATTAATCGGTGCTAACTTAACTGGGGCTATTATGCCTGATGGTGCAATTCATCGCTGAAATACCCTGAGTTAATGACAAAAGATGAAGAACTAAGTTAACCTTCCTGCAATATGGGAAACTTAGTAATATTCCTGATCCCATGAATTTATGAAAAAGAGTATCTTACGTTACAGAAATTTTCAAATGTTCTGATTGAAGCTACTTGAGGGGGTTGATATTTTGTCTCAAAAGGTATTTAGGTTTTGCTGTTTAAATTTTCAGGAAAAAGTTAATGAAAAATTAGCGACAGTTATTACTTAGAAACTCTTGTAATTAGCGATTTTGGCAAATTGAATTGGACAAGTAATTTAATTTTTCGTATTTAGATAGTCATGAATATAGCAATAATTGGATGTGGTTATGTTGGTTGTGCAGTTGCTCAATATTGGCAGCAAAATAAAAATTTTATTATCACCGCAACCACAACAAGTCCTGAAAGAGTCCCTGGACTACAAACAGTAGCTCAAAAAGTAGTAGTCACTAAAGGCAATGACTATGAATCTCTCAATTCTGTCTTAAAAAATCAAGATGTCGTCTTGTTAAGCGTAGGCGCAAAAAGTGGAACTACCTATGAAGAAACTTATTTGGAAACTGCAAAAACTGTAGTTTCTATCCTCAAGCATTCTCCCAATATTCACCACTTGATATATACAAGTAGTTATTCTATTTATGGTGATAGAAATGGTGTTTGGGTAGATGAAGAAACACCACCAGCACCCCCTAATTTTAATGCTCAAATTCTCCGCAAAACTGAAGATGTGTTACTATCAGCAGAAAATGAAAGTCTGCGGGTTTGTATTTTGCGGTTAGGGGGAATTTATGGACAGGGTAGAGAACTGGTGAAAATATTTGGTAGGGTTGCTGGTACAACTCGTCCCGGTAAAGGTGAAGAAATCACAAATTGGGTGCATTTAGATGATATTGTTAGGGCTATAGAATTTGTTCGTCTACACCGCTTACAAGGTATTTATAATTTGGTCGATGATAGCCATCTCACCAGTCGAGAATTAATTGATAATGTCCTGACAAAACATAATTTACCGAATGTGATTTGGGATGCAACAAACAAGAGTAACCGCCAATATAATACCTGGGTGTCTAACCAAAAACTAAAAGATGCAGGATACGAATTTATTCATCCCCACATCATTTTCTAGTAACGATTGAATTTGATAATTATGCCGCCAATGTTAGCTAATTCCTCTACCATCTCCGCATCTCCTACCCAATTTTACAATTGGGGAAATTATCGTTGTGCTTATGAAGTACATCAACCGATAAATTCTGAAGTTTCAGGTGTGCCTTTATTATTAATCCATCCTATTGGTGTAGGATTATCCAGGCAGTTTTGGCAGCGTTTTTGCTGTGAATGGTATAATACAAATCATGGCAATATCATTTACCAACCGGATTTATTGGGATGTGGTGAAAGTGATACACCCAGGAAAGCTTATACACCAATTGATTGGGCAAAACAATTACAGCATTTTTTACAAAAAATCGTCCAAAAACCTGTAATTTTAATAGTGCAGGGTGCTTTATTTCCAGTAGCAATTGAATTAGTCAAATTAGAACCTAATTTAATTACTGGACTGGTACTTTCTGGACCAACATCTTGGAGTATAATTACCAAAAATGCACCTCAATGGCGACAAAAATTGCTGTGGTCTATTTTTGATTCACCCATAGGTAATGCGTTTTTTCGTTATGCACGTACTCGCAAATTTTTAGTTTCTTTTTCCACAGAAAGATTGTTTGCATCAGGTGATGCTGTTGATGAGGAATGGTTAAATACTTTAATAGCAGATGCTCAAAATATGGGTGGACGCTATGCTGTATTTTCTTTTTTGGCGAGATTTTGGCAACGGGATTATAGTCATGATATTGCAGCTATGCAAAAACCGACATTAGTAGTTTTTGGAGAGCAAGCATCAGCTATTAGTAAAGAAGGGAAAACAGATACAGCAGAAGCTAATTTAGCTAGTTATCTTTCTTGTTTACCCCAAGGAAAGGGAATAAAAATTAAGGGGAGAAATGTTTTACCCTATGAATCAACTGTTGATTTTGTGGCTGCAATATCGCCATTTATTCAAGGATTAAGTAGTTGATATTCATGCTGCAATAAATAAATAATATATTCTTCAGTCCACGCAGGTGGACTTTGTTTTTATAGGAGTGAATTATATTCACCTTTATCTTTATGTTTACTAAAATTCATCAGCAAGTCTATAATATAATTATTAAACACCACCACAGGAGTCCGTATGACCCAGATATATGAGGGAGTACGCTGGACAAGCTCAGACCTTGAACTATTGCCAGATAACGGCAACCGTTATGAGATAATTAATGGAGAATTATTTGTGACAAGAGCGCCACATTGGAAACATCAAAAAGCTGGCAACAATGTTTGTACAGAACTCACACTTTGGTCTAGAGAAACCGGTTTAGGAGAAGCTGCTACTGCTCCCGGTATTATTTTTACTGATGCTGATAATGTCATTCCTGATGTGGTTTGGGCAAGTAATGAAAGGTTAGCAACTTTATTAGATGATGATGGACATTTAACAGGTGCGCCAGAATTAGTCATTGAAGTGCTTTCTGCTGGTGTGGAAAATGAACGCCGAGATAAAGAAGTGAAATTAAAACTTTATGCTTCTAGAGGTGTGCAGGAATATTGGATAATGAATTGGCGATTACAACAAATAGAAGTTTATCGCAGAGAAAGGGCAATATTAGTATTAGTAGAAACTCTGTTCGCTAACGATGATTTAATATCGCCTTTATTGCCTGGTTTTAGTTGTGTGGTAGGTAGTTTATTTAAGTAGAAAAATCCTTAAATTTAAGATTGAAGATTGAAAGACAAATATTTTCTAGAAATTAACTAAAATGGTACACACAATACAAAAAACTCTCACATTGGAAGAGTTTCTGCAACTACCAGAAACGAAACCAGCTAGTGAGTATATTGAAGGTCAAATTATTCAGAAACCCATGCCACAGGGAAAACATAGTATACTTCAAGGTGAACTTGTACCTGCGATTAATGTTGTCGTCAAACCTCAAAAAATCGCTCGTGCATTTCCTGAGTTACGTTGTACCTTTGGTGGACGTTCAATAGTACCGGATATTGCGGTTTTTGTTTGGGATAGAATTCCCCGTGATGAGAATGGAGAAGTTGCTAATACATTTCTCACCTATCCAGATTGGACAATTGAAATTTTATCACCTGATCAAAATCAGACCAAGGTAACTAAAAATATTTTGCATTGTTTAAAATATGGTACTCAAATGGGTTGGTTAATCGATCCAGGGGAACGGACTGTTTTTGTTTATCGTCCGCAACAACAAATTGAGGTATTTGATGAATCAGATATGTTAATTACTGTGCCGTCTTTTGCTGAGGATTTACAATTGACGGTTGGTGAGTTGTTTGGGTGGTTGTTAGAGTGAAGATGTAAAATATAATAATTACAGATGTTAATAAGGTAATTTTATGAAACTAACACTGAAATCAAAAGTTGACGCTGATGGTAAATTGTTGTTACAACTTCCTCAACATTTAGCTAATCAAGAATTAGTCATTATTATTAGTGATGTTTCTGAAGATAAACTACCAACACCAGAAGAATTAGGATATCCTGCTGATTTTTTTGAGAAAACTGCGGGAAAATGGGAAGGTGAAGTTTTGGTTAGGGAAAATTTATTTGATTGTGATCAAAGAGTTTGGGATATTGAATAATGATTTATTTGTTAGATACTAATACCTGTATTCAATATTTAACAGGACGTAGTGAAAATGTAATTAATAAATTTAAAACTACTCCTCGCCAAAATATTTGCTTGTGTGATGTTGTCAAAGCAGAGTTATACTATGGAGCTTGTCGCAGTAACAAAAAAGAAAAAAACTTAGCTTTATATGAGTTATTTTTTTCTCAATATGTTAGCTTACCTTTTGATGGAAATTCAGCTAAAATTTATGGTGCAATTCGCGCTGAGTTATCCAAACTAGGGACTCCTATCGGTGCTTATGATTTCCAAATTGCTGCTATTGCATTATCTAATAATCTGATTTTAGTAACTCATAACACTAGAGAGTTTCAAAGAGTGGAAAATTTACAAGTTGAGGATTGGGAAGAAAATATATAAGCGTGTAAAATGTAAATGTTGAGGCAGATCCTCAATTTTGCATTCCCAGTCTGAGACTGGGAACGAGAGAACGGGAAAAAAGTTTAAGTTTTTTATACAAGTATTCCTAATTCAAAATAAACAAATTATAATTATGCTGCTATGACGAGAATACAGCAATGCTTATACTTTTTATTCACGGTGTTGCAGAATATAAAACTAAATTTGCAGAACCGCTAAAAACCTTAATTCAAACAGAGTTTTCCCAAAGAGGTCAAAAATTACCTCATTTTCATTCTGGGTTTTATGCAGATATTTTAACAAATAAAGGCAAAATATGGAACTTCATTCATCAAGACTTAGCAAAGTTTAAACAAGAAAATCCTTATGTTGATAGTCAGGATATTTTAAGAGGTAAAGATTTAAGAGAAGGATTTATATCTGATTTTGTTGGTGATGCGTTTACTTACCTAAATTATCAGAGAGGAAAGAAAATTAGACAATCCATAGCTGAACATTTAGAAGATTTTATCACAAATCACTCACAAGAAAAAGAGTTACATATAATTGCCCATTCAATGGGAACTGTAATTTTATGGGATATGTTGTTTTCAGAGAACTTTGAAAATAATGATCCATCTGTTAAGTTTAGAGAATTAATTAATAATCAGGTACAACTAAAAAGCATTACTACAATGGGTTCACCAGTAATTCTATTTAATATGCTGTTAGATATTCCTGCTGAACAAGTGAATTTTAAGTGTCAATCATTTAAATATCCTTTACGGTGGTTAAATATTATTCATTCCTCTGATATGATTGCTTATCCGATTAGTTCTAGTTTGGAAATTAAAGAAGATTCTAATATTAGCGTTACAGATAAATTCATTACTGACAATGCAAATAATTTAGAAAGTTCTGTGCGTCAAATAGCGAATTTTCCTGGTATTAAAACAGTAAGTGATATCACATCTATTAATAAAGTTCTTGATTTAGGTGCTGTTGCTGCTGGTGTAGCAGACGCTCATATTGGTTATTGGAATTGTCCCCAAACGGCTAAAATGATTACAGATCATATTTTAGGTAATGAGGAAAAAATTATTAATATAGCTAGACCAGCGAGTAAATTTATGTCAGTTATTGCAGCTAAAACTTACGTAGAGTATCGGAACGATGGATATTGGGTGGAAGGAACACGGATTTCTCTAGATTCGATTGTCTATGCTTTCCGAAAAGGCTTATCACCTGAAACTATCGTTCAATCTTTTCCTCTGCTAACGCTAGAACAGGTTTATGGAGGAATCACGTTTTATCTAGCTAACCGCGCTGAGATTGATGCTTACTTGGCAGATGAGGAAGCGGCTTTTGATGCTATGCCTCAACCATTACAAACCAGTGATCCTATTTTATATGACAAACTCAAGGCAGCGAAAACAGCAAGAGAGCAGGTAAAATTGTGAATATTCGCTATCAAGCTGATGCTGATTTGAATCAGTCTATTGTAACGGGAGTTCTGCGACGAGAACCCAGCATTGATTTTCAAACTGCCTTTGTTGCTGGCTTAGAAGGTGTAAAAGATTCAGAAGTATTGGAAATGGCTGCACAGCAGGGGCGTATCCTTGTCAGCCATGATCGTAAAACAATGCCATCAGAGTTTGCACAGTTTATTACCAAGAAGCAAAGTACAGGCGTTATTATTGTTTCTCGTAAGTTACCGCTTGAAGTCATTATTGAGGAACTATTGCTAATTTGGGCAGTATCCAGTGCAGAAGAGTGGCTTAATCGGATTGCAAAATTACCCCTTTGAGGTAAGCTAAAAATGCTCACATAGCCCGGTTTTCAACAATTTTCAAATATATTTAACTAAACCAAGTAATTACAAAAAACAACTATGACACAACAACCCATACAAGTAATAGGCGGTGGACTTGCAGGAACAGAAGCAGCATGGCAAATAGCCCAAGCTGGCGTTCCTGTCATCCTCCATGAAATGCGCCCTAAACGCTTTAGTCCTGCCCATCATACCGAAAATTTAGCCGAGTTGGTATGTAGTAACTCCTTCGGTGCAATGGCAAGCGATCGCGCAGCAGGTTTATTACACGAAGAACTCCGTCAACTCGGTTCTATTATCATCTCTAAAGCTGATGAACACGCAGTACCCGCAGGAGGTGCTTTAGCAGTTGATAGGGGAGTATTTGGGGAAGACTTAACCCAAACTTTAGCAAATCATCCTTTAATTGATTTTCGCAGAGGTGAAGTTAAAGAAATCCCTGAAGGTATTGTAGTATTAGCTTCTGGACCTTTAACCAGTCCCGATTTATCCGCAGATTTACAGCGTTTTACGGGAATGGAATATCTTAATTTCTTTGATGCTGCCAGTCCGATTATTTTAGGTGATTCTATTAATAAAGATATTGCTTTTATGGCTTCCCGGTATGACAAAGGTGAAGCAGCTTATCTCAATTGTCCCATGAATAAAGAGCAGTATTTACAATTTTGGGAAGAACTACGTCAAGCAGAACAAACAGAATTAAAAGACTTTGAAAGAGAAACAGCGAAATTTTTTGAAGCTTGTTTACCAATAGAAGAAATGGCACAAAGAGGGGAAGATACCATGAGATATGGTCCCCTGAAACCAGTGGGTTTAACTGATAGTAGAACCGGAGATCGTAACTATGCTGTGGTGCAGTTGCGTCAAGAAGATAAAGCCGGTCAACTGTGGAATATGGTGGGTTTTCAAACTAACTTACGTTGGGGTGAACAAAAACGAGTTTTTAGAATGATTCCCGGTTTAGAAAATGCCGAGTTTGTCAGATTAGGAGTTATGCACCGCAATACTTTTTTAAATGCACCCCAATTAATGTTACCAACTTTGCAATTTAAACAACGTCATACTTTATTAGCAGCAGGACAATTAATAGGAACAGAAGGTTATACTGCTGCATCTGCTGGTGGTTGGTTAGCGGGAACAAATGCAGCGAGAATAGCTTTAGGAAAAGAACCTTTAATATTACCCAATACAACTATGATGGGGTCTTTGTTTGAGTTTATCAGTTCTGCTGCACCTAAGCATTTTCAACCCATGCCACCTAATTTTGGTATTGTCCCAGATTTGGGTGTGAAGATAAAGAGTAAACCAGAAAAATATGGACGTTATCGAGATAGATCCTTAGCAGATTTAGCAAGTTGGAAAACTGCAAACTTAGGATAAATTAAGATCCTCGATTTTTTTTGATATTGTCAATTAATGATATATTAATCATAGAAGTCGGGGTTCTAAGTTGATTATCTAAATCTATACTTGCAGAAATGTTGAATGTCGTTACAAAAGTTTACATATTCAGTTATAGTAGTCCTATTAAGGGTGAAAATGTCAACATCTCATGATATCTTCCATCCAATGAACATAACTAATTTGTTGACACATACAA
>NZ_JACJUZ010000122.1:0-8342 GCF_014299995.1 Sphaerospermopsis sp. LEGE 00249
AGGAGTCTGGGCCGTGTCTCAGTCCCAGTGTGGCTGATCATCCTCTCAGACCAGCTACTGATCGTCGCCTTGGTAGTCCCTTACACCACCAACTAGCTAATCAGACGCGAGCTTATCTTCAGGCGATTAATCTTTCACCTTCCGGCACATCCGGTATTAGCAGTCGTTTCCAACTGTTGTCCCCGACCTGAAGCCAAATTCTCACGCGTTACTCACCCGTCCGCCACTAACTCCTAAGAGTCCGTTCGACTTGCATGTGTTAAGCATACCGCCAGCGTTCATCCTGAGCCAGGATCAAACTCTCCGTTTTGTTAAGTTTGCTTTTAGCTCTTTTATTTTTGTTTACTAACGTATCCTTTTTTATCGCCAGAATTCGTTAGCTGAATTTCTTTGACGAGGAATGGTCGTCTTTATTTTTTCAAAGTATTATTTTGTCTCGGTTCAGTGGTGGGCTTCGTTTGCCTCACCTCATTTAATATAGCTGACCTCTCTGGGAATGTCAACTACTTTTTCAAAAATTTTTTAGACTTTTTGGGAAATGGGTTGAAAGCTTTATTGGAACAGGGTTTGGTGCTGTTGGGACTACCATTATTTGTGCAGAGGGGAGGAGAAAGGGTTGGATTTTGTGATCTATTTGAATTTTTGAAGTGGTGAGGTTAATTTGCTCATGTGGTCAAATTTGCCAAAATATATCTGTAAGCTAGGATCAGTGGGCATTCAGGATGGTCTTTTGGGGTTCAGGATGGAAGGTCTGCTGGTTATATATCAAATAAATAGGAAGGATGTATGGATAGCAATAACTGGTTGGAACAGTTAATGATGTTAGGTTTAGGAACTACATCTTTGGTTGCTGATAAGCTTAAACAGGTAGGTGATGAATTGGTGAAGGATGGGAAGTTGAATCCTGAGCAAGCTAAGGTGGTGATGGATGATATTGTGCAGCAGTTGAAATCGGAGCAGGGTAATTGGGAAGTGCAGATGCAACGGCAGATGCGGAATATGATGCAAGATTTGGGGGTTGCTCGTCAGTCTGAGGTGGATGAACTGCGGGGAAGAATTGATCGTTTGGAGCGTCAGGTGCGGGATTTGGAAAATAAGCTGTGGCGTTAGAGTGCGGATTGTGTTTTAAACTGGTTTCTGTCCTGTTGGTAATCTGTTTACCAAGCTACCTATATAGGGAGGGCTGATTTTGAAAGGAATTTTTTTGAGCGTGGTATTCATGCTGGTGTGTATTGTGGCTTTGGTATTAGTACAAATGGGTGGTAATCAGGATACTGCTGTTGCTGCTAAGTTAAGTCAAAATCCACCAGTTTCCACTGCTGTAATTGAAGAAAAAACTACTCTAGTAGCGAGCAATATTATGTCTGATGCGAATGTCGTAACTACTTCCTCTGGACTAAAGTATATTGAATTAGCAAAGGGGGATGGTGAAGCTACTCCTCAAAAGGGACAAACGGTTGTAGTTCACTATACTGGTACTTTGGAAAATGGGAAGAAGTTTGATAGTTCACGCGATCGCGGTCAACCTTTTAGTTTTAAAATTGGTATAGGACAAGTCATTAAAGGTTGGGATGAAGGTCTGAGTACAATGAAGGTGGGCGATCGCCGTCAGTTGATTATCCCTTCTGAGTTGGGTTATGGCGCGCGTGGTGCTGGTGGTGTGATTCCTCCTAATGCTACTTTGATTTTTGATGTGGAATTGTTGGATATTAAATAAAATTTGGTGATGGGTAATGGGTAATGGGTAATGGGTAAACAAATTACCGATTATCAATTACCTGTTATTGTTAATAATTGTTTGGTCTAGCTAGGTTTTTGAATTTTGTAAATTGAGGATCAAATAATAGTTTTACTGTTCCTGTAGGTCCGTTACGGTGTTTGGCTATAATGACTTCTGCTATTCCGCGATCTGGTGTGTCTGGTGAGTAATATTCGTCGCGGTAAAGCATGATGACTAAATCTGCATCTTGTTCAATGGAGTTATGAACAATGATGTTATTGGCGACAAAGTTATGTAAATTGGGAACTGTTAAGTCAAATACTTCTTCTTCTCTATCTGGTATGATTGCGACAATTTTATCCCAATCAGTCATGGTTTGTTTACCCGAAATAGATAGATGTCTTGGTAAACATATATGTTGTTTAGGACTTAACTCATCTAGTCTTTTCCAACCATGAATTGTGAGGAATTTGTGATTAGCAGTTGCTCTAATTTTTCTTCCTAGTCGAGTTTTTAAGGTAAATACAGGTTTGATACCTGTAGAAAAGGCGTTACTCACAATAGCTTTTTCTAGCTTCATTGTTTTTTCATTTAATGCCCAAACTGAGAAACTAGATTGCCCTACTAATTCTTTAATTGGTACTTGTAATCCAGTATTTGCTAAAGTGATTAAGCTATCACCTGTTAAACAACCAGATTCTCTTAAATCTGACAACATCGGGCGTTTATTAGTCCTTGCTTCTACTCCCCGACTTAACTGTGATAGGGCAATTACTGGTACTGATAATTCCCTTGCTAAACCTTTTAAAGAACGGGTAATTTTTGATAGTTCTTGTACGCGATTATCTCCTGCGCCTTCCATTAATTGTAGATAATCTATTATTATTAATCCTAGTTCTGTGTTCTGTTGTGCTTGGAGTTTTCGCGATTGACTCCGCATTTGTGTAACTGTAATATTGGGAGTGTCGTCAATAAAAATGGGCATTTCTGAAAGCATACCAATTGCACGACCTAAAGAGTCCCATTGGGTTTGGCTAATACGTCCACTTCGTAAATAACCGCTTTCAATTTGGGCTTCACTGGCTAATAGTCTTTGTACTAGCTGTTCTTTTGACATTTCTAAGCTGAATACTGCGACTGGTAATTTATAACCTGCGGCGATGTTGTGAGCTAGGTTTAAGCAAAATGCTGTTTTTCCCATTGATGGTCTGCCAGCGACGATGATTAAATCAGAACGCTGAAAACCGCTGGTCATGGCATCTAAATCATAAAAACCGCAGGGAATACCAGGTAAAGCAATGCCTTCATGTCTTTTTTCAACGTCTTGGAAGGCGTTAATTAATGTATCTGCTATGTGAACTAAACCTGATTCTGGTTTTTCTTGAGTAATACTAAATACTTTCTGTTCTGCTTGATCTAAAACTATGGGTAATTCTGTTTGTGTCTCGAAACCTAGTTGTACAATTTCGTTACCTGCTTTGATTAATTGCCTTCGCAGGTATTTTTCCATGACTAATTCTGCTAGGGCATCTATGTTAACTGCTGATACTGTACGATCTACTAAAGTGGCTAATTTATTTCTGCCACCAATGCGGGTTAGTTTATCGTTGTCTGTTAACCAACTGGTGAGGGAAAGTAAGTCTGTGGGTTTACTTTGGGCGTGAAGAGTGAGGGCGGCTTGATAGATTTCTCTATGGGCGTTAATATAAAAGGCTTCGGGAACGAGGCGATCGCGTACTCTTCCTATAGCTTCTGGATCTAGGAGAATACCCCCCAAAATCGCTTCTTCTGCTTCGATGTTTTGGGGTGGGAGACGATCGCTGCCATCACCTTGAAAACTTAGTTCTTCAGCCATAAGCAATTTAGGATTTATCAGCAGGATTTAAATATTAGCTTCAAGCTTAACTTGGTAGTTTGCAGGTAAAAGGCAAAAGGCAAAAGGCAATACTTAATTTTCTTCATTACCCTATAACCTTCTTACCTGTCACCTGTCACCTGTCACCTATCTTAGCTGGCAACAACTTCGATATCAATTTGGGCTGTTACTTCAGAGTGCAGCTTGATTTCGGCTTTATATGTACCCAGGTGGTTGATATCAGAAATGGTGATACCACGTTTGTCAATTTCTTGACTGGTAGCTGCTTTAATTGCATCTGCTACATCTTGGGTGGTGACAGTACCGAAGATGGCTTCGTTTTCGCCTACTTGCTTGGCAATTGTTAATTTAGCAACTTTTTCTAGGGCTGCTTTTTGCTCTTGTGCTTGTTGTTTAAGTTCTAGTTGACGTTGACGTTCTTGTTCACGACGGCGTTCTACTTGTCTTAAAATACCGGGGGTAACTTGAGTAGCTAGACTCTGGGGAATGAGATAATTACGAGCATAGCCGGGAGCTACATCCACTAAGTCGCCGGATTTTCCCAGCTTGCTCACATCTTTTGTTAATACTAACTGCACTCGTTTGGCCATTGTTTTTCTTTTTTCCTGTAAAATCTCGTTAAATTGGGTGTCAGCAGGATAGGTTACAAAAGTGTAGCTTGACGAGAAGCGACTTTGTTTATATCCCAAAGACTAGATATTTTAACGAATTATGGGGGGCGATCGCAACACTCAATCCCCAAAAACTTTGCCCAATATTGGCTCAATATATTTTAGGATTTACGCAAGATTGGACTAAAAATCTGATTATTTCTGGGGGGTAATTCATGACTTACTCCTACTTTGCTTCTGTTTTGCACCAGTCCTGATATTTATAAGTTAAGTAAATTCTCTGTTGCTTTTTGTGTAGATATTTTGCGCTATTTATCGGCAATATTGAGAAAATAAACAATTTTTGGGTTGTGGTGACATAAAAATTACAATCATTATTATAATGGTTGCAGTTATTTAACACACATCACCA
The DNA here is from genome assembly GCF_014299995.1 of Sphaerospermopsis sp. LEGE 00249. Lineage (NCBI taxonomy): Bacteria > Bacillati > Cyanobacteriota > Cyanophyceae > Nostocales > Aphanizomenonaceae > Sphaerospermopsis > Sphaerospermopsis sp. LEGE 00249. The sequence goes on from NZ_JACJUZ010000122.1 coordinate 4,620, forward strand.
TGAGTTCAAAGATTAAGGGTTTACAGGCAAGTTACGCTAAAACTCGCTTGCTGCTTGCGTTGTGGGATTTGGGAGGAAGTCAACAGAAGGTTGCTAAGGGTAAATAAGGTCAGAAGATGGCGGACTATCAGGGTATTTTAGAGGATTTGGAAGCACAGGGAGCGATCGCTGTCTCTAAAAAAGGTTCTGCTATTAGTTATACTCTCACATCACCAACGGGTTTAGAGGTGTTGGGTGCGGGTTTGCGTAGTAAAGAGTTTAAGTTTGAGGAAACTATTGTTGGTACTTTGGCTGCTAATGCACTGTTGCGGTGGATCAGTGATCTTAATGTTGTGTTAGGTGCGCCGGTTGCGTCTGGTAATGGGGTTAAGGGTGGGGTTATTGGTTCTTATGAGGAGTTTAAGACTGTCGCTTTAGATGTTTATGATAAGTTGAATTACGAATATAACCTGGATGATTTAGTGCCTATTTATCGCATTAGAAGAGCTTGTCCTAAGTTGACAATTTAATAGACAAACCTGTACACTCATAGACAAACCTATGAGTGACTTTATGTTTAAACGGCGTTGCATAAGTGTGGGATGAATTAGTTGAACACGGGTATTTGATTATATTTCAAATAATGAAGTAATAATCTAACTGAATATTTAAGCATATCTACGGATTTAGAATAACATAATGTCTTTCTATGTAGACGTGCTAGATAATGACGTAAACGTGTATTTTCTCCTTCAACTCTAGTCATATATGTTTTACTCACAATATGGTCTTCTGGTTGAATGAAACTAGGATAAACTTTCCATCCATCAGTGACATAAAAATAGCATTGCCAGAGTTTAACAATATCCCACAAAGGCTGAAAAGTTTCCGCACTGTGGTCTCCCAAAACCCAAGCTAAAATCCCTTGACTAAAGTGATTTACTGCTGTCCACAACCAAATTTTGTTTTTTTTGAGCCAATAAAAGTCTCTAATTCATCTAATTCACCTACTTCTGGTATTTCCTCAATTGGTGGTGCATCTGGCAATTTCTCACCAATTTGTTTAACCCAAGAAATTACAGTTGTATGATGAACACCTTGAGTACGTTCTATGGCTCTAAATCCCATCCCATTGACGTAGGATTTTAAGCAATCTTGTTTCACTTCATTTGAGTATCCTCTTGGTGGACTATAAACATCTATAAACTGACGACCACATTTGACGCAAATGTGATTTTGTTTACCTCTGCGTTTTCCATTTTTTCTAATCTCAATAGACCCACAGTATGGACAATGCACCGTATCAACCCTCAATTCATCCCTCTATTATGCAACGCCGTTTAAACCTCATGAATTTGCTAAAAAAATCGGAGTTTCAGTCAAGACCTTGCAAAGATGGGATGTTGAAGGAAGACTTCCAGCCAAAAGAACATTGTCGGGGCATCGTTTTTATACTGAAGATGATTTACTGATTACCCAGGGATTAAAACCTGTAGACTCAAAACGAAAAGTAGTTGTTTATTGTAGAGTTTCTTCGAGTAGCCAAAAACCCGAACTCAGAAACCAAGTATCCGCGATGGAAACATTTTGTTTGAGTCGTGGGTTAGCTGTTGATGATTGGGTTTCAGAGATTGGAGGCGGATTAAACTTTAAAAGAAAAAAGTTTTTATCAATTATGTTATCAATGCTTAAAGGCGAAATATCGACAATTGTTGTGGCGCACAAAGACAGAATGTGTCGGTTTGCTTTTGACTTTATTATGGAATTAGCAAGTTCCGTGAGGTGTCAGATCATAGTTGCAAATCAGGAATCTTTATCACCTCAACAAGAATTAGTGGAAGACCTAATGGCAATTATCCACTGCTTTTCTTGTCGATTGTACGGATTGAGGAATTAAGCTGTTACACAGCTAAATTGTATAATCCTAATATTCTGAACTCTTGTGGAACAGGCAAGATGCCTGTTCCACTTATACAAATTAAATGCACAACAGCTTACTCCAAAGAAATCAAGGATCATCTCAAAAATGCTATTGACAAACCTGTACAAGATATGTCAGTTTTAGACAGCAAAGAAATACAGTGTTGAGGTCGAGCAATGCTTTTATCTATCAAAACAAAACTCAAGTTAAACAAAACCCAGGAAATATTAATGGCTAAACACGCTGGTATAGCAAGGTTTACCTATAATTGGGGTTTAGCTACTTGGGCTTCTTTGCATAAAGATGGATTAAAGCCAAACAAATATATCCTCAAAAAATTCTTTAATAACCATGTAAAACCTGAATTGGCATGGATTAAAGAAAAAGGTATTTGTCAGAAAATCACTCAATACGCCTTTGATAGTTTAGGTGAGGCTTTCCAGAGATTTTTTAAAGGACAGTCTAAATATCCCAACTTCAAAAAGAAAGGGAAAAATGATAGTTTTACAATTGATGCAGGTGGTAAACCAATTCCTGTAGGTGGCACATCAATAAAACTACCAACAATTGGATGGGTAACAACTTATGAAGGATTACCTCATACTACTTGCAAAAGCATTACTATTTCTAGAACTGCCGATAGTTGGTATATAGCCTTTTCTTATGAACAAGAATGTCAACCAACTATTAAAAACTATACTATTGTTGGTGTTGATTTGGGAGTAAAGGAACTAGCTACACTAAGCACTGGTGTTACTTTCCCTAACCCTAAACACTATCAACAGAATTTAGCTAAACTGCAAAGATTATCCAAAGTCTATTGCAGAAAGGCTTCATGTTCAAATAATAAACACAAAGCCAAAACTAAACTAGCTAGACATCATGCAAGAATAGCAAACCTGCGAAAAGACACTCTTCATCAACTTACTACTTACTTATGCAAAAACCACGCCAAGATAGTAGTAGAAGATTTAAATGTTTCAGGGATGTTGTCAAATCATAAATTAGCTCAAGCAATAGCTGATTGTGGGTTTTATGAGTTTAAGCGTCAGCTAGAATATAAAGCTAAAAAGTTTGGTTGTGAAATTATAATTGCTGATAGATTTTATCCATCAAGTAAAACCTGTTCTCGATGTGGGCATAAAAAAGAAAATCTTTCTTTATCCGAAAGAATTTATTGCTGTGAGAACTGTGGTTTTGAGATAGATAGGGATCTAAACGCTGCAATTAATTTATCGCGTTTGGCTAAAGCGTGAAAGTCTACCGAGGGATAACTGCTCCCATGCTCCCGTTGAAGTAGAAAGTAAAGTCTAGTTTTGTCTAGGTTTTATATAGCAGAAATAAGTGAACGAGTTAGCCGCGAAAAATTCAATAAATGGCTGGTAGAAATGCAAGCTGATGATATTTTGCAACTGATGACAGGAGAAATACCAGATTTTACCCCTGATAAACGGGAAGATTCAATTTCTATACCTGGGACACAACTACGTTCTTATGCTAAACGCTTGATTTAATCAAATTATTTCTAAACTTTTTCGTTCCTTACACCTAAGAAATTATCATGACAAATACCCCTGTTTCTGCCATAGAAGCTGTTAACGCCGCTATCAGAAGTGTTGAATGTTAAGAAATCTGTGATAAAAATAGCCCAAAATATATTAAAATTTGAGCAAGCTATATCAAAATATTGATTTGACATGATTATAAATTCATTTCCCAAGATTGTCAAAGACATCCTCAAATCCTTGCCAAAAAATGATTATCCGGTTTTGAACACCCGTCTTTACGTTGAGTGTTGGTTGGGTTATGCCTTGGATAATAGT
>NZ_JACJUZ010000123.1:0-8331 GCF_014299995.1 Sphaerospermopsis sp. LEGE 00249
GATATTGAGCATGATTTTAGTGCCTTAAAGAGAGCCAGAATGTATGCTCCTTCAAATACACCCTTAGATGAAATCATCCGTGATTATTGTGTATCTTAATGTCTCATTCTTAAGTTAAATGACTATAACTACACTCAGCACTAACTTGGTAATTGGTAATGGGTAATGGGTAATTGCTAATTAGTATAAATTTTATATTTTCTGCCTTCTGCCTCCTGCCTCCTATATTTTTAATTGGTATACATATTTTGATTACAGAAAGCATTATTTCACTTCTACTATTACTGATCCAAGTACCAGCAACGGCGCTGTTATTGTCACGTTTGCTCAAGGGTCCCAGAAGACATCCACCTTTGCAACCACAACAACCAACCCCGGATATTTTGGGTAGTGTGAGTGTGGTTGTTCCCACTTTAAATGAAGCTTTGCGTATTAGTCCCCTGTTAGCTGGGTTAAGTCGGCAAAGCTATGAAGTCCGAGAAGTTATTGTTGTGGATAGCAGATCCCAGGATGGTACTCCCGACTTGGTAAAAGCTACACAACAAAAAGATCCCCGCTTTCGCGTGATGAATGATGATCCTTTACCTCCTGGTTGGGTGGGTCGTCCTTGGGCTTTACATAACGGCTTTTTGTTTAGTTCCCCAGACAGTGAGTGGTTTTTGGGGATGGATGCCGATATTCAACCTCATCCCGGTTTGGTCGCTAGTTTGGTGAAAACAGCCCAAACAGAGGGTTATGATTTGGTTTCCCTGTCTCCTCAGTTTATTCTCAAGTATCCTGGTGAATGTTGGTTACAACCGGCGTTATTGATGACGCTGTTATATAGATTTGATCCTGCGGGTATTCACACTGAACAACCGGAAAGGGTGATGGCTAACGGACAGTGTTTTTTATGTCGGCGCTCGGTTTTAGCGGCTGTAGATGGTTATAGCACTGCTAAAGGTTCTTTTTGTGATGATGTTACCTTAGCGCGAAATATTGCGGCGGCTGGTTTTAAGGTGGGGTTTTTGGATGGGGCTAAAGTTTTCAAAGTGCGGATGTATGAGGGAGCAAAGGAAACTTGGAAGGAGTGGGGGCGCAGTTTAGATTTAAAGGATGCTTCTAACCGCGCTCAAATTTGGGGTGATTTATGGTTATTGTCCTCTGTACAGGGTTTACCCATATTGATTTTACTGGGCTTTCTTCCCCTGCTTCCCCTGCTTCCCCTGCCTCCCCTGCTTCCCCTGCGCCTGTTATTGGGGCTGAATATATTTTTACTGGTAATTCGCTTTGCTTTGTTATTGGCGATCGCTCCTTCCTACGACCGTAAAAATGCTGAGGGTGGTTGGTTGTTCTGGCTTTCTCCTTTAGCTGATCCCCTCGCTGTGCTGAGAATCTTTTTATCTGCACTCCGCAAACCCAAGGAATGGCGGGGGAGAAAATATTGAGTAGGTGACAGGTGACAGGTGACAGGTGACAGGTGACAGGTGACAGAAAAGAGTTTTTACCAATTACCCATTACCCATTACCCATTACCAATTACCCATTACCCATTACCCATTACCCATTACCATGATTTATTCATTGTCATTTACCACTTGATCACCTCTTTCTAGTTCCCAAAGAATTTGATTTCCTTCCCGTCGTACCCGTGAAACTATCCAATTTCGCCAACGCCATTGATCTCCCCGACTGGTGACAGCACTTGCATGGACATCCATCAAGTCTGCTAGTTCGGAACTGGTGATTAAATAGCCTTTTTCGGCAATTTCGTCAGCAACCCGCAAAGTTTCAACTAGGTTGCGGAGGTGTAAAACCCTCATCTCAGGTGGTTTTTCGTCGTTTGTGGTTGCAGGTGACGCTGTAGATGGTTCCATAGTGGTTGTGTCTGATAAAAAAGTTCTGCTTTCCGAAATGTTTTCTTTGATTTGTGTAGAGTTGATTGGAGAATCAGATACTTTTGTGAAATTTACATTGTTTGTATTGGTTAAGGTTGCATCAAGATTTTCCGGGGATAATTGTTGAAGAGATGGAATTTTGCCGCTGGCAAAGGAGCGAGCAATCACATCACACCTTTCGTTACCTATGTTACCAGAATGTCCGCGCACGTGCTGCCATTTTACAAGTCGGCTGTTGAGTCTATCCAGGGTTTCTAACAGGTCTTGGTTTTGGACTGGGTTTCCGTCTGCTTTTTTCCAACCTTTCTTTTTCCAACCCTGCATCCATTTGGTAACACTGTTAATCAGATATTCGCTATCGGTGTACAGGGTGATGGGTTGGGTTTGTCCAGATGTAGCAAAAAATTCTAGGGCAGCGATCGCCGCTTGCATTTCCATTTTATTATTGGTGGTATGCCGGGATGCGTCCCCCATTTCGTAAACTGAACCATCATTAAAGTAAACAACAACACCCCAACCACCAGGACCAGGGTTGCCAGTGCAAGCACCATCGGTATATATGCTTTGAATTATCCGTTGTGTAGACATGATGAGTGATTAAAAATTCAAAATTAAAAATTAATAATGAGTTGCACACAGAGATTAGCAAAAAAGGGTTTTATAAATCAAGTCATCAAACTTGCACCCTCTGTCATCAATTATCAGTCATCAGCCAATAGTATTATTAGTCAAAATGAAGCAGTTTTAATTTCCAGAATGTTATTTACAATCTATTTCTGTTAATTAGGTTTATTTTATATGTTTATTTTAGATAACTAAAACTATTCTCTATTCCCTATTCCTTCTTCATTATTTTCTAACTCCACAAAAATACTTTCAACAATATTCCCAATTTATATTAATATTTTATTGTCATTTATTGTCAAATATCAAACAATGATTGAATTAACTGTAGTCAAGAAAATCATCATGCAATATCTAAACACATTTCCACAAAGGATAAAGAGTATTACATTAGCAATACTCTTAACCTTATTTATTGGTTTCATGCTTCCTGCTGTTACATGGGCAACTGGTTTAGGAGTGACATCAGGTTATCTGAGTCCTTGTCCCAATACAAATAACTGTGTTGTCAGTCAAAATGCAGATGCTAAACACGCCATTGATCCGATTATTTATCATGTAGACCGTGATCAAGCAAGAGAAATCTTACTGAAAGTTCTCACTGTTGTACCACGTACAGAAGTTATGGAACAAACAGATAATTACATTCATGCTATTTCTAAAAGTCGCATCTTCAAATTTGTTGATGATGTAGAGTTTTATTTACCAAATGATGAACCAGTAATTCATATCCGTTCAGCTTCTCGTGTGGGAGAGTCGGATCTTGGTGTCAACCGCAGACGTATGGAACAAATTCGTTTAGCTTTGCGTGATTTAAACATTTAATTGAAATAGAAATCAAATATTGATTTTCTAGCATCATCTATTCATCAAATTACCTTTGATTGTGAACCTGAGACAAGGGAGTTAACAAACCATCAATACTGACAAAATTTTTCTGTTGATGATATTCTTTAATTCCCTGTTCACCTTTCTTAATAGCCCAGTTAACTAAAGTGTCTCTTTGTCTTTGATATTCATAAAGTGGCACAGCAAAACCACAGGAAGTTTGCACCCTGTCAATATCAGCAACAATTATTTGCCGAGTTCCGTTAATCGGAGGAAATAAAGAATACAAATAATCCCATTCAGCAGCATTAGGTAATATTGTTTTTCCCTGTCCATAAAGCCGCAAAATAGAAGGTGGTTCTTGAAAAGCGCAAAACATAAATGTAATTCTGCCATTTTCTAACAGATGGGCAGAAGTTTCATTACCGCTACCTGTGACATCTAAATAAGCAACCCGATGGGGTGAAAGAATACGAAAGCTGTCTAAACCTTTAGGAGAAATGTTAACATGACCAGTAGGACTTAAAGGGGCAGTCCCAACAAAAAACATCTGCTGATTTGCAATAAATTTTTGCAATTCTTCGGTGATAGATTCAAAAACTTTAGCCATAAACAGTTTGATAGTTTTTGCAGATTTGTTATTTTCTACCATTCCCACAAAGCTTAACTTGTGTTTGAAATGTCGTCAATATTTTTATCTCCACCTCTAGAAAAAATTAATCATCAAATAGCTGATAGTGCTGGTGTTGAGTTATATGTATTCCGTCTTGATCTCATGCACCCCCAAATTAATGGTAACAAATGGTTCAAGCTGAAATACAATTTATTAGAAGCTCAGGAAAAAAAATACTCTACCATTCTTACTTTTGGTGGTGCTTATTCTAACCATATTTTTGCTACCGCTGCCGCAGGTAAGGTTTTTGGTTTGCGTACTATTGGGGTGATTCGTGGAGAAGAAACTTTACCACTGAATCCTACCTTAAATTTTGCCATAGAACAAGGCATGGAGTTAGTATATTGCGATCGCACAACTTACAAAAAACGGCACACAAACCAACTACAGGAAGAATTAAAACAACGATTTGGTGAAGTATTCATCATTCCCGAAGGTGGTGGTAATTTAAATGGTGTGCGTGGTTGTACAGAAATCATGGAAAACCTAAAATATCTTGACATTGACACAATTTGTCTCGCCTGTGGCACAGGTACAACCCTAGCTGGAATTGCTTTATCATTACATTCAAATCAGAAAATTATCGGCTTTCCTGTATTAAAAGGTGGAGAATTTTTAGCACCACAGATTACAAATTTAACACAAGATTATATTCAATCCGGTTTACCTGTACCAGTTCATAATCCGGCACATTGGCAATTGCTATACAATTACCATTTCGGAGGTTATGCAAAAGTTAACCAAGAGTTAATTAAATTTTGTCACACATTCCAACAGGAACATAATATACCCCTAGATTACGTATATACGGGAAAAATGTTTTATGGTGTCATGGATTTATTAAAAAAGGGATTTTTTTCACCAGGTAAAATACTATTAATACATGCTGGTGGGTTACAAGGAAATTCTGGTATCGAAGAAAAATTACTTAAAAAAATATGAAAAACATATTTAATTAAAACAAATTTTTTACAACTAAGATCCCCGACTTCTTCAAGAAGTCGGGGATCTGAAAATCATAAAGTTACACCATGTTTTTTAGCAATTTCAGTAAGTTGATCATACTGATGTTGTGCTGCTTTCGTTAAAATTGTTTCTGCTTCTGTGGGATCAGTACCATCTTTAGGAATTAAATACTTCACATAAAGAGAAACAAAATCAACAATAGCTGCTAAACCAGACAAATTATGTTTATCAGATTGTTGTCCAGCAATAACAGCAACTAAACCAGCACGAATAGGATCAGGTTTCACTTTCATAAACTGATCAATTAGCTGTTTTAAATAATCTGCTGATTCTAGGTTTTTCAACTTAGTTTGATCAGGTTTAAATTCCAATCCTGCGGCTTTAGACTGTTCTAAAACACACCATTCTGTAAATTCTTGCAGTGCAGCATCAGTAAGTTTAGGGAGATATTGGTACAGTTCTAAATTAGACACAAGGTGACACCAAATTGAGGTTTTTTAATTGCATCAAGTCCACCCTAACCTACTGTTTGATAGAGTTTTGTAATAGAACTGACAATTATTAACACGAAATTTAAAGTTTTTTCAGTATTTAGTTGCAATAAAAAAATATAATTTGTAGGTTGGGTTGACAATAGGAAACCCAACATTGATAGACTGTTGTTGGGTTACGCTTTCTTTGTACCCAACCTACAAAAACTCTTAACCGAGTTGATGCTACTTTGGTTATTCTTTAATTTTAGCGTTATAATGGTAGTAAATTAAGAATCTATACTCTCACAAAAACACATTGAAAATTAAAACATTAAAAAGCATTCTTGAAAAACATGATTTGTTTTTTTGAATATAAAATCCAAAATCCAAAATCCAAAATCCAAAATCTAAAATAAAATGACTTACTCACCACCTTTACCCCCACAAACAGAACCACCCCTTCCCCCAAGGGAAACCTTACCCACAATGTATGATTTACCAAGCGAAAACCAGGAGGAAAAAGGTTTGCCAGATGATTTTCATTTTTTACAAACCTTACTTTTATATTTAACTTTTCAACCCTTAAACTGGAATCCAGAATTAGTTTATAGTGCTGCGGATCTCAATCTTTATTATGATCTACAACATCCTTTATGGTATAAAAGACCAGATTGGTTTGGTGTAGTTGGAGTTTCTAAATTATATAATAATCAAGATTTACGTTTAAATTATGTCACTTGGCAAGAACCAGCTAAACCTTTTGTGGTAGTTGAATTATTATCACCGGGGACAGAAGAAGAAGATTTAGGAACTAAAGCAAGTCAAGCAGATAAACCCCCTACAAAATGGGAAGTTTACGAACGCATATTAAGGATTCCTTATTATATTGTTTTTAGTCGTTATACCAACGAAGTCCGCGCATTTCAGTTAGTAGGTGGTCATTATGAATCAGTAAATTTTATTGATGGACGTTTACCGATGCCAGAAATAGGTTTAAGTTTGGGGTTATGGGAAGGGACATTTCGTGGTATTCCTAAACTTTGGTTGAGGTGGTTTACATTGGATGGGGAATTAATTCCCGAACCTTCAGAAGAAGCAAAGGCAGCGAAAATCAAAGCCGAAAAATTAGCAGAAAAATTGCGTAAATTGGGTATTAATCCTGATGAAATCATTTAATAGCAAATAATTGCTAAATTTCGTGCTTTAGGGTTTTAACCAGAATAAAATAGATACCGTACTTCTTCAAGAAATCCGGTATCTTGATGTTTATTTACCTAAAAATATTTATAATAATACAATAAAGTATGGGTAATTCATGAATTACCTCTACAAAAACCACACCAAAAAATACCACAAGCGCGGGGAGTATATGACCTCGACTACAGATTTTACTACCACTCCAATTAGTCTCCCAGACCATACCCAACTACCTTGTGAAGATGGTACATTTGTGAAAAACTTCCAGGAACACCCCCAAAGCATTCTACTAACAGAATCAATTAAACCAATATTACAAAAAATCCATCCCGATGGACAATATTGTATAGGTCAAGATAGCGGTATTTACTGGCGAATTACCGAACCTTTAGAACGGGGTGCAGAAGCACCTGATTGGTTTTATGTGCCGAATGTTCCGCCTAGTTTAAATGGACAAGTGCGCCGTTCTTATGTTTTATGGCAAGAGTATATTTCACCATTAATTGTCTTAGAATTTGTGTCTGGTAATGGTGATGAAGAAAGAGATAAAACACCCTGGAAAGGTAAATTTTGGATTTATGAACAGGTGATACATCCAGCTTTTTATGGCATTTATGAAGTAAATAAAGCTAGTGTGGAAGTTTATCATTTATTGGAAAATAAATACCATTTATTACCGGCTAATGAACGCGGACATTATCCAATTCCCGCTTTAGGAGTAGAGTTAGGAATATGGCAAGGTGAATATCAAAATTTAGATTTACCTTGGTTACGTTGGTGGGATCTAGATGGTAATTTATTATTAAGTGGAGAAGAACGAGCAGAACAGGAATATCAAAGAGCAGAACAGGAATATCAAAGAGCAGAAAGGGAAAGTCAAAGGGCGGAAGAGGAACGCCTAAAAAATGAACGTTTAATTGCTAAATTGCGTGCTTTAGGTGTTGAACCGGACTAAACTAGATAAGCCAGATACCAGACTTCTTAAAGAAGTCCGGTATCCAATACTTTTCAGTTAAGCCTAAAAAATAAAATTCTGTAGGTTGGGTTGAGGAACGTTCACGCAGTGTGCCGAAGGCATAACCCAACATTTACAGAGGTTTGTTGGGTTTCACTTTGTTCAACCCAACCTACTAAAATCCTGAACCTTTATTACCTTGTGCCATCTGTACACCCTTATAAATTCCATAACCAGCTAAACCAGCAGCAGCTACAATACCAGCAGCAGGAAGAGCAACAACACTCGTAGTAGTTAATCCTATAGCACCCAATATTCCTGGTGCAGCAGTTGTAACAGTAGCTACTGTGATTGAACCTAAGCCGGCAGCAGCAGATGAAGCAGCACCTATAGCACCTATAGCCTTTGCATCTTCGCTATTTGCTAAATTACCTCCTGCTTGAACTATACTGTCAGCAGCTTTTTTCAAATATTTTCGCATTTGGATTAACTCCATATTAGTCCATAATAGACAGATTATATAACTTCGCTTTGTTTTACGTATTTAGTAAATATACTTAAACATCAAAAATATTAAATCACTATTAAATGCTTAGTTATAAAAAAACCTCTTTTTTTAAGAGGCTGTTTTCAAAGTATTTGATTATGTGTTAAATGTTGTCATATCCCCCTAAATTATCCTTAAAAAGGGGGAATTTGAGTAGTTTAGCCCCCCTTTTTTTAGGGGGGGTTGGGGGG